>CADCEW010000029.1 GCA_902800585.1 uncultured Prevotellaceae bacterium | reverse complement strand
ATCGGCAGAGGAATTGGACGGAGGTCGCTTCTGGACGATACAGGAGATATACGAGGCAATGGGTAAGGACATCCTGACTCCTAATTTCGAGTACGAGTATAAAAGGTGCTTTACAACAATATAATATAAAAGAGGATATGGTAAGAATTGTAATACTTGACGGGTATACGGCTAATCCTGGGGATTTGTCGTGGAAGGAGTTAGAGTCCTTAGGGCAGTTGACAGTGTATGAACGCACTAAGCCTGAAGAGACAGTCGCAAGGGCTGCTGAGGCTGATGTTGTGCTGACTAATAAAGTAATTATCGGCAAAGCGGAGATAGAGCAATTGCCGCACCTTAAATATATCGGAGTGCTTGCCACTGGCTATAACGTGGTGGACATCAAAGCAGCCCATGAACGTGGTATCATCGTGACGAACGTGCCAGCCTATAGTACGGAGAGCGTGGCACAGATGGTGTTCGCTCATCTTCTGACAGTGACAAACCGCACGGAGCATTATGCTATTCAGAACAGAAAAGGCAGATGGACCAATAATCCTGACTTCAGTTACTCTGATACGCTTCTAACGGAGATTGCAGGAAAGACTATCGGTATTGTCGGACTCGGTAATATTGGTAGTCGTGTCGCTCAGATAGCCCTTGCCTTTGGCATGAAAGTGAAAGCCTTTACGAGCAAGGCTGCTGAAACGTTACCTGATGGTATTCAGAAGGCTGACATGCAGGAACTGTTCTCCACAGCGGATGTCATCTCCTTACATTGTCCGTTGACAGACAACACCAAACATCTCATCAATGCTGATACGATTGAACTGATGAAAAAGACTGCCATTGTCATCAATACAGGACGGGGACCACTGGTAGACGACCAGGCTGTCGCAGATGCATTGGAAGACAAAAGGATTGCCGCCTATTGCGCTGACGTACTCACAGAGGAACCGCCAAGAGTAGATAATCCTTTGCTTAAGCAGCAGAATGCCTATATCACGCCTCATATCGCTTGGGCGACTGTTGAGGCTCGTGTCCGCCTCTTGCAGGTTGCCATCGAGAATGTACGTGCATTCCTTGATGCTACACCGCAGAATGTCGTATAGACTATAAGAATTGTTATTCCGCTATTATTTCTTTGGCACGGGCAAGAGCGAGGTCAATATGGTTGCAGATATTCTCCTCGCCTAACAACTCATTGAAGTTATTACGTTTCAGAACGGTCTCTACCTTGGGATTGACGCCAGAAAGAACAATGGTAATACCTTCCTTCTGACTCATCAGACACATATTCTCAAGGTTATGTAAGCCTGTGGAGTCGATAAACGGCACCTTACGCATACGGATGATACGTACTTTCGGACGCTTACCGTAGCGTGCCATGATATCTTCGAAACGGTTACCGGCTCCGAAGAAGTAAGGACCGTTAATCTCATAGACCTCTACGCCTTTAGGGATAGTAAGGTGCTCCAAGTTACCACGTTCCATATCTGCATCCTCGTTAAGGTCGATCTCGTTAAGAACGGCATGAACATCAGTAGTCTCTGCCATACGACGCATAAAGAGCAGACAGGCGCAGATGAGTCCGAACTCGATAGCAACGGTGAGGTCGAAGATGATCGTAAGGAAGAATGTTAGTAACAACACGGTGATATCGCTCTTGGGATTACGCAGCATGGCGAGGAAAGACCGCCAGCCACTCATGCCATAGGCAACGACAACCAAGACACCTGCCAGACATGCCATCGGGATATACTGCGCGAGAGGCATGAGGAACAGGAAGATAAGCAACAGCACAGCAGCATGGATGATACCAGCTACAGGGGTGCGTCCTCCGTTGTTGATATTCGTCATCGTACGGGCAATGGCTCCAGTAGCAGGGATGCCTCCGAAGAGAGGTGATGCGATATTCGCAATACCTTGTCCAATGAGTTCCGTATTGGAGTTATGATGGTCGCCGATAACACCATCGGCAACAGTGGCAGAAAGCAGCGACTCAATGGCACCCAGCACAGCAATAGTGACAGCAGGTCCTACCAGTCTTTTAATCGTCTCCCATGAAAGGGCAGGAACGACAGCACCAGGCAGTTGCGAATTGATGCTGAAGCGGTCGCCAATAGTCTCAATGGATGTCACACCTGCATATTGTTTCAGCAATAAGGCAACAATAGTGATGATGATAATTGCTACCAAGGAACCAGGAACCTTCTTAGAGAAACGAGGCATGACGGCAATGATGATGACACTGGCGATACCCATGAGGGCACTCCAGCAGTCTATGTTACCTATATTATATATATAAGCTATCCATTTCTCAATGAAGTCGGAAGGCACCACATCCATCGTCATACCTAAGAGGTCCTTGATCTGTGTGGTGAAGATGGTGACGGCGATACCACTGGTAAAGCCGACGACGATAGGATAGGGGATATATTTAATGATCGTTCCGAGGCGGAGCACACCCAACAGGATGAGAAAGACACCTGCCATTAGGGTGGCAATGGTCAGTCCTTGCAGACCATATTGCTGGATAATACTGTAGATGATAACGATAAAAGCACCTGTAGGTCCACCTATTTGTACCTTACTGCCTCCGAAAAGGGAGATAAACAGTCCTGCCACAATGGCTGTGATGATACCCTTCTCAGGGGATACGCCACTGGCAATACCAAAGGCGATGGCAAGAGGTAACGCCACGATACCCACGATGACACCTGCCATCAAGTCGGACATAAATGTCTTCTTGTCGTAATGCTTGAGTGCCGAAATCATCTTCGGCTTAAAGTCCAATGTCTTAACCATTTTATTGTATTATTCTGAAAACGTGTGCAAAGTTATACAATAAATATAAGGTGGCAAACAATTACCACCTTATATTATATAATAAGACACTTTTCTTGATTTATTTCGTCTTCAGCAAGTCGCGGATCTCTGCAAGCAACTCTTCCTGAGTAGGTCCAGCAGGAGCCTCAGGCTCAGCGGGCTTCTCCTTCTTCAGCTTGTTCATAGCCTTAATCATCAGGAAGATACAGAAAGCGATGATGATGAAGTCGAGGATGTTCTGGATGAACTGTCCGTAGGCGAAGACAGCGGCACCTGCTTCCTTTGCCTCTGCCAGTGTCTTGTAACAACTGCCGTCGAGACTGATGAAGAGGTCGGTAAAGCTGATACCACCCGTACAGAGACTGATAACAGGCATGAGGATGTCCTCTACCAGGCTGGTGATGATCTTACCGAAAGCACCGCCGATGATAACACCGACAGCCATGTCCATTACGTTGCCCTTCATGGCAAACTCCTTAAACTCTTTAATAAATCCCATAATCTTAAATTTTAAAGTTTAACGTATTATTGTTTAATTTGCTATCTTCGTTTTACAATATTCAATTTTTGCCTTGATATATCGCAATTTTCACTTTTCTGTTTTCACTTTTCACTTTAATTAAGAATGAAATCAGATGCAAATATAGATATTTTTTTGTAACTTTGTGCCCGAAAACGAGAAAATTTTTTATAAACCCTTTAAAATTGTATTTGTAAAAATGACAAAAGTAGCAATTAACGGTTTCGGCCGTATCGGTCGCCTCGCATTCCGTCAGATGTTCGAGGCTGAAGGTTATGAGGTAGTAGCAATCAACGACTTGACCAGCCCCAAGATGCTGGCTCATCTGTTGAAGTATGACACTGCACAGGGTGGTTTCTGTGGCAAGTTCGGTGAGGGTAAGCACACTGTTGACTGCACCGACAACTCTATCATCGTTGATGGTAAGGAGATTACAATCTACGCTATTCCTAACGCTGCTGAGCTGCCTTGGGGTAAGATCGGTGTTGACGTAGTTCTGGAGTGCACAGGTTTCTACACATCTAAGGAGAAGGCTTCTGCCCACATCCAGGCTGGTGCTAAGAAGGTTGTTATCTCTGCTCCTGCAGGTAACGATCTGCCTACTATCGTTTACAATGTAAACCACAAGACTCTGACTCCTGCTGACACAGTGATCAGTGCTGCTTCTTGCACCACCAACTGCTTGGCTCCTATGACCAAGGCTCTGAATGACTTCGCTCCAATCCAGAGCGGTATCATGACAACTGTTCACGCTTACACTGGTGACCAGATGATTCTCGACGGTCCTCAGCGCAAGGGTGATGTTCAGCGTGCTCGTGCTGGTGCTCAGAACATCGTTCCTAACTCAACTGGTGCTGCTAAGGCTATCGGTCTTGTTATTCCTGAGCTGAATGGTAAGCTGATCGGTGCTGCACAGCGCGTTCCGACTCCTACAGGTTCTACCACTATCCTGCACGCTGTTGTTAAGGGTGAGGTAACTGTTGAGGGTATCAACGCTGCTATGAAGGCTGCTACCAACGAGTCTTTCGGTTACACTGAGGAGAAGCTCGTTTCTAGCGACATCATCGGTATGAAGTTCGGTTCACTCTTCGACGCTAACCAGACTATGGTCAGCAAGATCGGTGACGGTAACTCTCTCGTACAGGTTGTTGCTTGGTACGACAATGAGAACTCTTACACTTCTCAGATGGTTCGCACCATTAAGTATCTCGCTGAGCTGAAATAATATTATTTCAAGATAAAAAAGGCCATTCAGCATTGCTGGATGGCTTTTTTTTGTTATTTTTGTAGGCGATATGAAGCAGATGATAACCATACTCGGTCCGACGGCAAGTGGAAAGACACCACTTGCTGCAGCACTGGCAAAGGAAATTGGCGGTGAGATTATCTCCGCAGATTCGCGTCAGGTATATCGTCGGATGGATATCGGAACAGGCAAAGACCTTGCAGATTATGATGGAGTACCCTATCATCTGATAGATATCTGTGAGCCTGGAACGAAATATAACCTATTCCAGTATCAGCAGGATTTTTTCGATGCCTATAATAATATAATAGGTAAAGGGAAAACTCCGATACTTTGCGGAGGAACGGGACTGTATATCGAGGCGGTATTGAAAGGCTATAAACTCTCACCAGTACCACAGAATCAGGAGTTACGTGACAGACTGGAAGGCAAGAGTCTTACAGAACTGACTCAGATACTGATGGCGTTAAAGGAGAAGAATGGCTCGAATATGCATAACACGACAGACGTAGACTCCTGTCAACGTGCTATCCGTGCCATCGAGATAGAGACCTATAACATAGAGCATCCGATGCCCCTCAGGGAACTCCCTCCGATACCCTCACTGATTGTTGGTGTGAATATCGACAGGGAACAGCGCCGCGAGAAAATCACACGACGGCTGAAGGCTCGTCTGGAAGGCGGTATGGTTGACGAGGTGAAGGCACTCTTGGATGAAGGAATTCCTGCCGAAGACCTTATTTATTATGGACTGGAATATAAGTTCGTGACGGAATATCTGATAGGGAAGACCACCTACGAGGAGATGTTCCAACGGCTGGAGATTGCTATCCATCAGTTTGCCAAACGGCAGATGACATGGTTTCGTGGGATGGAACGGCGCGGCTTTAAGATACACTGGATAGAAGCAATGCAACCGATGGATGAGAAAGTCAAGGAGATATTAAGAATATGGCAGTAGAAGAGACAAGATGGGGCATCCTGTATTGCCCGAAAGGACGTTCGAGTAAACAACGAGAGAAAATTCAACGAGTGTTGGATGATCGTCATGTGCAGTATGACTTCGTGCAGAGTGAGTCATCGGACAGTGTGGAGCGTCTGATGACCATGCTTATACATAACGGCTATAAGACGATAGTCATCATGGGAGGAGACTCAGCATTGAATGATGCTGTGAACTGTCTGATGAGAGAGGAGAAACTGGTGCGTGATAGTATTGCACTGGGAGTGATCCCCAATGGTGTGATGAATGACTTTGCACGATATTGGGACTTCAAGGAAGGGAGCATTGAACAGACGGTCGACTGGCTTGTCAAACGTCGTGTCCGTTCTGTTGATTTGGGTTGCATCCGCTATACCAATAAGAAAGGTGAGCAGTGTCACCGCTATTTCCTAAACTGTGTCAATATCGGTCTTATTGCCGATGTGATGAATATGCGTCATCAGACACGCTCGGTATTAGGTTCACGCACTTTGTCATTTATCGCGTCCTTCTTCTTAATGATTTTCCATCGTATGGACTATAAGATGCATGTAAAGATTAATGCAGACATCATCAATCGTAAGATTATGACGATGTGTGTAGGTAGTGGTCCAGGTTATGGACAGACACCGAATGCAGTCCCCTATAATGGACTGTTGGATGTGTCTGTGGTCTATCAGACGGGTATCCTTCAGGTCTTTGCCGGATTATGGCTATTGGTGACAGGTCGTTTCCTGAATCATCACAGCGTACATCCTTATCGTACTCGTGAGGTCCAGATAGAAGAAGCAAAACATGCGCTGGTAAGTATTGACGGCAGACTGATGGGAACACCTGTCGGTGCCTATCATATTAATGTAGAGCAAGAGGTGATTAATTTCTTGATTCCGGATTAGCCGTTCTTGGAAATACTGTGAAGTTTTTCTTCTTCAAGAATCTTGATATGCTTTCCGTCAATGGCAATCAGGTTCTCTGTAGCAAAAGCCGATAAGGTGCGAATAGCATTGCTGGTGTTCATGTTTGATAAGTTGGCAAGGTCTTCGCGACTTAAACTGATGGAAAGTGTCATCTTATCCTCTTCCATTCCGTATTTCTCCTTGAGTCGAAGCAAAGCCTCTGCCAATCGTCCGCGGATATGTTTTTGAGTGAGATTAACTGTTTGCTCATCAGCATGTCTCAACAGGTTTGCCAGTTGTTTGATAAAAAAGACGGCGACACCATTGTTTTTCTGGATGATTTCCTTAATGATAGGTAATGGTATCTGACAGATAGTGACAGCCTCAAAGGCAGAGGCAGAAGTACTGTATTGATCACCAGCAAATCCTGCACGATAACCGAAAAACCCTTCAGGCTTAACCATTCTGACAATTTGTGGGCGCCCACCTATACCTTCCTTAAAAATCTTGACCTTTCCCTTGGCAAGACAAAACAGATATTCAGGAATATCATCTTCGTAATAGATGTATTCATTTTTCTTGAATCGCTTCATCGAAACATTGTCAATCAACAATGAACGCTGTTCTTCGTTGAGGAGACCCCAAAGTTCTTTGATTGCCTGAATGACCTGAATCTTTTCTATTTCTTTCGCTAATACCATGATAGGATATAGGTGTCTTTTTGCGCCTGCAAAAGTAATAAAAAAGCATCAAAAGATGGTGCTTTAATCGAAAATAATGTTCTACATAGAAGAAAAAAACGGAATAATTCATAAAAAAATGCTTTTTTATTTTGTTATCACAATGAAATTGTGTACTTTTGGAAAGTGAATATAAAATCTAAAACTAAAACCTTATAATAGGAACTATGAGTTATTTACGATTAGAAAAAGCTGTAATGACTAACCTGGAGGATTCTCTCCGTCGTGAATTTCTTCGAACAAACCGTTCGGGTGCCTATAGTAGTTCGACGCTTGTGGATTGTAATACGCGCAAGTATCATGGACTACTGGTGGTTCCAGTGCCAGAACTTGATGATGAGAATCATGTGCTGTTATCGTCACTTGATTGTACGGTGATCCAGCATGGCGCAGAATTCAACCTCGGACTTCATAAATACCAGGGAAACAATTACAGTCCGAAAGGTCACAAGTACATTCGTGAGTTTACTTGTGACGTGGTGCCTACTACACTATATCGTGTTGGTGGCGTGTTGTTAAAGAAAGAAGTGGTGTTTCAGCATTATGAGGACCGCATCTTGATTCGTTACACACTGGTGGATGCTCATTCTGCTACAACATTGCGTTTCCGCCCATTCCTTGCATTCCGTTCCGTTCGTCAGTTTACACATGAGAACTCAACGGCATCTCGTGAATACCATCCCGTGGACAACGGCATCAAGACATGTATGTATGCAGGCTACCCTGATCTCTACATGCAGTTTAACAAAAAGAATGAGTTTATCTTCCAACCCGACTGGTATCGTGGTGTGGAGTATCCGAAAGAACAAGAACGTGGCTATGCTTCCAATGAAGACCTTTATGTTCCTGGCTACTTCGAGATGCATATCAAGAAAGGTGAGAGCATCGTTTTTGCTGCTTCCACATCTGCTACCAAGACCAACACATTGAAGAAGATGTTCGATGACGAGGTGGCAGATCGTGTTCCTCGCGACAACTTCTATCACTGTCTTGTAACGGCTGCCCACCAGTTCCATAACCGTCAGCCTAATGATGACCGTTATCTGTTGGCAGGCTATCCTTGGTTCAAGGCTCGTGCCCGTGATACGTTCATCGCCCTTCCTGGTCTGACACTCGCTATTGATGAGCGTGACTATTTTGAGTTGGTGATGAAGACAGCAGAGAGGGGACTTCGTGAATTCATGGAGGACAAACCTCTTTCTGTGAAGATATACGAGATAGAACAGCCCGATGTTCCCCTGTGGGCTGTATGGGCTATTCAGCAGTATACTAAGGACGCAGGCAAGGAACAAGGATATAAGATGTATGGAAAACTGGTTCGTGATATCGTTGAGTATATCATCGAGGGCGGTAATTCCATCATGCGTCTGGATGACAACGGACTGCTTTATGCCAATGGTCGTGACAAAGCCATTACATGGATGAACTCTACAGCGAATGGTCGTCCGGTAGTTCCGCGTTCTGGCTATATCGTGGAGTTCAATGCTCTTTGGTATAATGCGCTGAAGTTCTGCGCATCCTTAGAGGAAGAATTTGGTAACAAGAAACTTGCTGCGAAGTTGGAGAAACGGGCGGAGGTATGTAAACAGTCGTTCGTGGAGACCTTCCTCAATGAATACGGATACCTGCTTGACTATGTGGATGGCAATATGATGGACTGGAGTGTTCGTCCGAACATGATCTTCCCTGTAGCCTTTGATTACTCACCATTGTCGCAGGAGCAGAAGAAGAGTGTCTTAGATGTCTGCACCCGTGAGTTATTGACTCCGAAGGGACTGCGTTCTCTTTCTCCGAAGAGTGGCGGCTATAATCCGATGTATGTCGGACCACAGACACAACGTGACTATGCATACCACCAGGGAACGGCATGGCCGTGGTTGGGTGGATTCTATATGGAGGCTTGCCTGAAGATTTACAAGCGCACTCGTTTGAGTTTCATTGAGCGTCAGATGGTAGGCTATGAGGATGAGATCAACTATCACGCATTGGGAACCATCAGTGAGTTGTTCGATGGTAATCCACCGTTCCACGGACGTGGTGCGATGGCGTTTGCCATGAATGTCGCTGAGATTCTGCGTACGTTGAAGTTGTTGGAGAAATATACTTATCAAAAGTAAAATAGGAGGAGAAGACTATGAAAGTACTAATGTTTGGATGGGAGTATCCTCCTCACGTATTCGGTGGACTTGCCACTGCTAACTATGGTATCTCTCAGGGACTTCATGCCCAGGGTGATATGGATATCACGCTCTGTCTGCCGAAACCTTTTGGCGACGAGGAGCGTAATGCTTGTAATATTGTTGCCATGAATGCCGTGCCTATTGCATGGCGTGATGTCAGTTATGACTATGTCCGTGACCGTGTAGGTAATATCATGGATCCGGATTTGTATTTCAAGTTGCGTGACCATATCTATGCAGACTTCAACTACATGCATGTCAATGATTTGGGTGCAATGGAGTTTGCTGGCGGCTATCCTGGCAATCTGCATGAGGAGATTAATAACTATTCGATTATCGCTGGCGTCGTAGCACGTACCATTGATTTTGATATCATCCATGCACATGACTGGTTGACCTATCCAGCTGGTATTCATGCTAAGCAGGTAAGTGGTAAACCCTTGTGTATCCATGTACATGCTACTGATTTCGACCGTTCTCGCGGAAAGGTGAACCCAACGGTTTATTCCATAGAGAAGAACGGTATGGACTGGGCTGATTGTATCATGTGTGTATCAGAACTGACCCGCCAGACGGTAATCCATCAGTATCATCAGGACCCGCGTAAGTGTTATACCGTGCATAATGCCGTTTATCCACTTCCCGATGAGTATCAGGCTATTCCTCGTCCTGATCATACAGGTAAGGATAAGGTAGTAACCTTCCTCGGACGTATCACGATGCAGAAAGGTCCAGAGTATTTCGTGGAGGCTGCCAATATGGTGATCCGTCGTACGCGTAACGTGCGTTTCTGTATGGCAGGCTCTGGTGATATGATGGATGCGATGATTCATCTGGCTGCTGAGCGAGGCATTGCCGACCGCTTCCACTTCCCAGGATTCATGCGCGGCAAACAGGTTTATGAGTGCTTGAAGGATTCCGATGTCTATGTGATGCCTTCTGTCTCTGAACCATTTGGTATCTCTCCATTGGAGGCGATGCAGTGTGGCACTCCGTCGATTATCTCAAAACAGTCGGGTTGTGCTGAAATCTTGAACAACTGTATTAAGGTTGACTATTGGGACATTCACGCACTTGCCGATGCTATCTACAGTATCTGCGCCAATGACTCTCTCTTCCAGTATCTGAAGGAAGAAGGAAAGAAGGAGGTCGACCAGATTACATGGGAGAAAGTGGGTGCATGGATTGCAACGCTCTATAAGAGAACCCTTGGTTGGGAACAATGATTAGTTTATAGTTTAAAGTTTATAGTTTAAAGATATGAAAACGATTTGTTTATATTTTGAGATACATCAGATTATTCATCTGAAGCGTTATCGTTTCTTCGATATCGGTACCGATCATTATTATTATGATGATTATGAGAATGAGCGTAGTATCAGTGATATCGCAGAGCGCAGTTATATGCCCGCCTTGAATGCTATCGGTGACATGATACGTGATAATGGCAAGGCATTTAAGGTTGCCTTCTCATTGTCAGGTGTGGGTATCGAACAGTTGGAGATGCATGCTCCGCAGGTACTGGAGAAACTGCAGGAACTGAATAACACAGGTTGTGTGGAGTTCCTCGCCGAGCCCTATTCTCATGGTTTGTCATCCCTGGCTAACGAAGAGACCTTCGCACTGGATGTGAAGAAGCAGTGTCAGAAGATAGAAGAGTACTTCGGTAAGAAACCGACAGTTCTTCGTAACTCTTCTCTGATTTATAGTGATGATATTGGTGGACAGGTGGCTGCTATGGGCTTCAAGGGTATGCTGACCGAGGGTGCCAAGCATGTGTTGGGATGGAAGTCTCCTCATTATGTATATCATTGCAATATTGCTCCGAACCTGAAACTGTTGCTGCGTGACGTGGAGTTCTCTGATGACATCTCTTTGCGTTTCAATAATGCGGACTGGGAAGGCTATCCTCTGTTTGCAGATGCCTATATTGATCGTATTGCCCGTCTTCCGGAAGAGGAGCAGATCATCAATATCTTCATGGAGTTGTCAGCACTGGGTATCGCTCAGCCATTGTCCAGCAATATCCTTGACTTCCTGAAAGCACTGCCTGCTTGTGCAAAGGAGAAAGGTATTACCTTCTCTACGCCGACAGAGATTTGCATGAAGGTGAAGAGTGTAAGTAACCTGGATGTTCCCGATACCTTGTCATGGGTTGATGAAGAGCGTGACGTATCCTGCTGGTTGGGTAATGCTATGCAGCGTGAGGCATTCAACAAACTCTATAGTGTTGCCGATCGTGTACGTATCGCCAATGACCCTCGTATCAATCAGGACTGGGACTATCTGCAGGCTTCTAACAACTTCCGCTTCATGACCACCAAGCCTTCAAATGTAGGTTTGGATCGTGGCATCTATAGCGGACCGTTTGATGCTTTCACCAACTATATGAATATCCTTGGAGACTTCATCAACAGAGTGAATGCCCTTTATCCTGCAGAGATTGACAATGAGGAGTTGAATGCCTTGTTGACCACCATCCGCAATCAGGGTGATGAGATTGAGTATAAGGACGAGGAAATCACTCGCCTGCGTGCTCGTCTGGAGAAGTATGAGGCTGCTGAAGAGGAGAAAACTGCAGTCAAGAAGACAGAAACTAAGAAGGCTGCTCCGAAGAAAGCTCCAGCTAAAAAGGCTCCTGCAAAGAAACCAGCAGAACCTAAACCTGCTGCAGAGCCCAAAGCTCCAGAAGCCCCGCAAGTTCCTGCAGAGCCTAAGGAAGAAGAGAAGAAGTAATTAAACGTAATCTTTTCGAATAGAAAGAGGATGTGTCTATTTTGACACACCCTCTTTCTATTGTTTGAGTGCGTCGAAGAGTTGGTCTAACGCTTTGTCGGCATTGCCTGTCTCGTTGAGGAGGGTGACGAACTTGGAACCGATGATGGCACCAGCGGCATTGTCTTGAGCGGCTTTGAGGGTTTGGGCATTGGAGATGCCGAAGCCAATCATGCGGGGGTTGCGCAGATTCATGGCGTTGATACGTCGGAAGTATTCCTGTTTGGCATCATCGAAACTCTTCTGTGCTCCAGTGATGGCAGCAGACGATACCATATAGATAAAGCCGTCTGTGTTGTCGTCAATGAAGAGGATACGTTCTTCAGATGTCTCAGGGGTAATCAGCATGATGATGCGGATATCGTATTTGTCGGCTATCGGCTTTACAGTATCCTGATAGTCCTTGAAAGGCAGGTCGGGGATGATGACACCACTGACGCCGCTATCAACACACGACTGACAGAAAGCCTCTATACCATATTGCATGATGGGGTTTAGATAGCCCATCAGTACCAATGGGATGTTGACTTCGTCTTTGATGTCTTTCAGTTGTGAAAACAATTTACGGAGGGTCATGCCATTCTTCAAAGCCGTTGTTGCCGCATCCTGGATGACGGGACCGTCAGCCATAGGATCACTAAAGGGGATACCTACTTCTATCATGGAGATACCACGACGTTGAAGAGTTTTGATAACTTCGCCTGTACTTTCAAGGGTTGGGGCTCCTGCACAGAAATAGAGTGACAGTAATTTCTGATTCTTGTTCTCGGAGAATAATTTATTGATTTTGTTCATAGTTTGATGGGTTTAATGGGAATTATGGGAGTTGATGGGAATTATGGGAGAGATGGGAGAGGAAGATGCGGAGAGCATCTGTATCTTTGAGGGCCGGAGCTGATTCAAAACGGGAGTTCAGGTCGATACCGATGCACTGTGGATGATGGAACATCCTGATGTCTTCTGCGTCATCAGGTCCGATGCCGCCACTGAGGATATATGGTGTATTTCCATCGTAGGCGGAGAGTATGCTCCAGTCGAACTTGATGCCGTTGCCGCCCACCATTTGCGCCTTAGTGTCAAAAAGGAAGTATTTGACGATGCCGTTGTAGGCATTTGTCTGCTTGAGGTCCTCAGCGGTAGCGATATTGAAAGCCTTAATAATGGCAATGGAGTCACCACATACAGAAGTGAGCTGGCGGACGTAATCTGGGCTTTCCTGTCCATGCAATTGAATGATGTCCAATCCAAAATCCTCAACTTTTTGTTTGATGTTTTGAATATCATCATCTACAAAGACACCAACCCGTTCGACTTTTGTGGGAAGGTAGTCAGGACGCTCTGATACATAGCGTTTGGATTTCGGCCAGAAGATGAAACCCATCAGGTCGATGCCAAGAGCCTCTACAGCACGGATGTTTTCGGGGTCGCGCATGCCACATACTTTGATGATCATGGGGTGAATGGGGTTAATGGGGTGAATGGGGTTAATGGGGTGAATGGGTTAATTGGGTGAGGAAATCGTTTAGTGCCTGACCAGGATCAGTGGCTTTCATAAAGTTCTCACCGATAAGGAAACCACGGAAGCCAGCCTGACGCAATGCCTTGACTGTTTCGGGATTGGAGATGCCGCTTTCACTGACTTTTACGGCATCCTTTGGAAGCAGTTCAGCGAGTCGGAACGAATTCTCTACGTCAGTGACGAAGGAACCGAGATTGCGGTTGTTGATGCCACAGAGGTCAGGACCAATTTCTGCATATTCGAGTTCCTCTTCGGAGTGCATCTCAAGCAATACTTCCAGCCCTAACTCATGTGCCTTGTGCAAGAGTGTTTTGCATTCCTGTTTCGTGAGACAGGCAGCAATCAACAGGACGGCGCTCGCTCCACAGAGGGCGGCAGCATACAGTTGTGCCTCGTGGATGACGAAGTTCTTGTAAAGGACAGGGATGGTAACACCGCTTTTTCTCGCCATACGGATATAGTCGTCACAACCACCGAAGTAGTGTTCGTCGGTGAGAATGCTGATGGCGGCGGCTCCGTTCAGCTGATAGGAGAGGGGAATCACTTCTGCTTTTCCTTCTTCCTTGATCCATCCTTTAGAGGGGGAGCGTCTCTTGAACTCAGCGATGATACCTGTGTCGCTATGAAGCAGGGCATCACGGAGAGAGGGTTTCTTTGCACAGAGCCGTTCCATCTCTTTGTGCTTGTGGGCAACGATTTCTTGTAGGATATCCATGGGGTTGATGGGTTTAATGGGGTGAATGGGGGTTATGAATTGAGTTCCACGAATTTCTTGAAGGTACGCAGTGCAGCACCGCTATCGATACTTTCCCTTGCAACCTCAATACACTCCTCAATGGATTTCTGTCCTTTCTCTAATACCTGAATACCAAAAGCAGCATTGGCAAGAACGATGTTCTTCTGGGCAGGCAGCGCACGGTTCTCCAAGACACTATCGAAGATAGCGGCAGCCTCTTCCTCTGTGGCACCACCGACCAGTTCCTCTGGTTTGGCAATCTCGAATCCAAGATCCTGTGGCTTGAAGATACGTTCATATTGATTGGTGGTAACCTTGAAATCACTGGTCAGGGATATCTCGTCATAACCGTCGATACTATTAACGATACCATAATCAATGCCGATTTTCTGATATACATTATTATATAAGCGCATCTGGTCAAGGTTTGCTACACCCAATAACTGGCATGACGGTTGACTAGGATTTACCAGTGGACCAAGAAGATTGAAGATTGTCGGGAACTGCAATGCCTTACGGATAGGACCGACAAACTTCATTGCCTTAGCAAATAGTTGGGCATGGAGGTAGACGATGCCTGCTTCGTTGAGGCTGCGGTTCAGTTTATCCACATCATCGGTAAATTTAATTCCATGATGTTGAATGACATTAGAGGCACCAGAGACTGAGGTCGCTGCATAGTTGCCATGCTTAGCCACCTTGTAACCTGCACCGGCAATGACGAAACAGGAGGTCGTAGAGATATTGAAAGTGTTTTTGCGGTCGCCGCCAGTACCAACGACATCGATATAACGGTCGGCATTAAGGATAGCAGGGACACCCGTTTCTAAGATGCCATCACGGAAGCCCAGCAGTTCATCAACAGTGACACCACGCATCTGAAGACCAGTCAGCAGAGCGGTAATCTGCTCTGTCGGGAATTCACTCTGTGTGATACCAATGAGTATCTCTTTCATCTCTTCACGGGATAGATTCTCGTGGTTCAGCATCCTGTTAAGGATGTCTTTCATTGTTTGTTTTTCCATATATTTTACTTTTTATGATTCAATATTAAAGAAAGAGCCAGTTTTGTATTATTTTCTTTCCGTCTGGGGTTAGAACGCTTTCTGGATGGAATTGAATGCCTCGGATATTGAGTGTCTTGTGCTTGAGTGCCATGATTTGCCCCTCATCCGATACAGCAGTTACTTCCAAGCATTCGGGAAGTCCATCTTTACTGACGACCCATGAGTGATAACGTCCCATCGTGATACGGTTAGGAAGTCCGGAAAAAATCTCATCATTGCCGAACTGTGTTCCTTCTGTGGCGACTCCATGGAAGACATCACTCAGATTCTCTAACTTACCGCCAAAGACTTCACCAATAGCCTGATGTCCTAAGCATACACCGAGGATGGGTTTCTTGCCAGCGTATGTTTTGATGACATCCATTAGCAGTCCTGCTTCGGAGGGAATACCAGGTCCTGGTGACAAGATAATCTTACTGAAGGATTCCAGTTGTGAGAGTTCAAATTGGTCGTTTCTGAAAACCGTTACCTCTGCGCCGAGTTCTTTCACTAAGTGTGCGAGATTATAGGTAAACGAGTCGTAATTGTCTATGATGACTATTTTCATAATGAGTATAATGGGTTTTATGGGGTGAATGGGTTTTATGGGGTGAATGGGCTTTATAGTTTTTCTGCCATAAGGATGGCACGGCGCAAAGCACCGAGTTTGTTGTTCACTTCCTGTAGTTCATATTCCTCGTCACTCTTTGCGACGATGCCACCGCCGGCTTGGAACCATAATTCATTATTACGGGACACAAACGTGCGGATGGTGATGGCTTGGTTGAGATCGCCATTCAGTCCGATATAGCCGATGCAGCCACCATAGGCACCTCGGTTATGTGGCTCATATTCGCTGATGAGTTGCATGGCACGTACTTTGGGTGCGCCACTTAATGTGCCTGCAGGGAATGTGTCGATAAATGCCTTGATAGGATCAGCATTATCATTCAATTCTCCGCTGACACGAGACACAAGATGAATCACATGGGAATAGTATTGTAAGTCTTTATAAAAATCCACCTTCACACCATGACAGTTTCGAGAGAGATCATTACGGGCAAGATCAACGAGCATGACATGTTCTGCATTCTCTTTCGGGTCTTTACGCAAGTATTCTGCTCCTTCACGATCCTTTTCGGAATCACCTGTTCTTTTAGTCGTCCCTGCAATGGGGTCGATATATGCACGATTCCCTTCAATGCGACAGTGCGTTTCTGGTGAGGAACCGAAGATTCGGAAGCCCCCAAAATCAAAATAGAAGAGATAAGGAGAGGGATTGATGCTTCTTAAAGCGCGATATAGTTTAAAATCATCGCCTTCGTATTTCTGGATGAAGCGCCTTGAGAGTACAATCTGGAAGACATCACCCCGAAGGCAGTGCTTAATGCCCCGACGTATGTTTTCCTTGTGCTGTTCATCAGTTAAAGGACTGGTAACCTCACCGACAGGATGGAAGTCGTAGGCATGTACATTTGCCTTGTTCATGGTCTTAAGAATCTCTGATAATTCGGGATTTTCGGAGTATTCTGAATATTCGGAGTATTCTGATAGGGAAATTACTGTCAGTTGGTTATTAAAATGGTCGAAGACAATGATGTCCTTATATAATATGTAAAGCATATCGGGAGCATCATTTTTCTCTTGCGTTTCATCCTTGACGTCAATATTCTCAAAATAGCGGATGGCATTAAAAGAAGTATATCCATAAAGGCCGCAGAAATTGGAATAGTCACCCTCAACCTTGATATGGTCAATGAGAGAATGGATGGCTTCAGCAGAACCATAGTTCTCATTTATCTCATGTCTCTCATAATTCCCATTGGGATAGTTAATAGTCGCCATGCCATGTCCGATAGCGACACTTGCAATGGGATTGATGCCGATGAAAGAACGGGAATTGTCCTTGTCATGATAATCAGAACTCTCCATCAATACACTTTGTGGATAGATGTCCCTCAATCTCATATAGACTCCTACTGGTGTGTATAAATCAGCGAGGATTGTTTTGTTGTTTGTAATGTATTTAAAAGTCTCCATATTCTCCAGCCATTTGTTTGTTGTTGAGATAAGTTTCCACATCTTTGTCACCACGACCACTCACCGTTAGAACAACGACATCGTCTTTCTTAAACGAAATCTTGCTTAATGCAGCAATCGCATGGGCACTCTCCAAGGCAGGGATGATACCTTCCATTCGTGTGAGTTCATAGGCGGCTTTCACTGCCTCATCATCATTGATGGAATAAACGGTTGCACGATGTTGTGAAGCAAGATTGGCATGCATCGGTCCAATGCCTGGATAATCAAGTCCAGCAGAGATAGACTCCGCTTCAATAATCTGTCCGTCTGGAGTCTGCATGACCAAGGTCTTTGCACCATGCAGGATGCCCAGTCGACCGGCATGAATGGTTGCTGCCGTATGCCCCGTGTCGGCACCTTGTCCACCAGCTTCGGCAAGGATAATCTTTACACGCTCATCATCGATATAGTGATAGATGGTGCCAGCTGCATTACTGCCACCGCCGACACATGCCATCAGAATATCAGGATAGTTACGACCAATCTTTTCTTGTAACTGTTCCTTGATTTCTGCAGAGATGATACTTTGCAAGCGTGCTACCATGTCAGGGTAGGGATGAGGCCCCACGGTACTGCCAATAATATAAAAGGTATCGGAAGGATGACAACACCAGTCTCGGATGGCCTCGTTTGTGGCATCTTTCAAAGTCCAGTTACCAGTCTTAACAGGGCGAACTTCTGCACCCAGCATCTTCATACGTTCCACGTTGACGTGCTGACGCTCTACGTCCAATGCCCCTTGATAGACGACACATGGCATATCCATCAAGGCACATACCGTTGCCGTTGCCACACCATGCTGACCAGCACCTGTCTCTGCAATGATACGTTTTTTGCCCATCTTCTTGGCAAGCAGGATCTGTCCGATAGTGTTATTGATTTTATGGGCACCTGTATGATTCAGATCCTCTCGTTTTAGATAGAGATGACAACCATATTTCTCACTCATCCGCTTGGCATAATAGAGTGGAGAAGGACGACCAACATAGTCACGCAGTAGTTCCATGTACTCTTTCTTGAATTCTTCTGATTCAAGGATAGGCAGATATTCTTCCTGTAACTTCTTTACTGTTGCATAAAGAATCTCTGGAACGTATGCGCCTCCAAACTCTCCGTAGAATCCTTTTTCGTCAACTAAAAATGATTTTTTCATATAATTTATTGTTAAGTTTTAATTCATGACCTAAAAAAGGCTCGTCGCGTTAACGACGAGCCTCTTGATATCTTTATGAATACACACGGCTTCGTACCTCGCGACTAATCTAATCTCGAGTTACGCCACCACCATGCATTCATTAATCTTGTCATATTATAAATAATGCTTTTATGTTTCGGTTGCAAAAGTACGTATATTTCTATTAATTCGCAAACTTTTTTCGAGTTTTTTTTACGATTTGAAATAAAAAATGTAATTTTGTCAGCAAAATGGAATAAATTAGTAATGGATATTCAACAATTTCTTAATAAGAACGATCATTTTGCGGCAGCAGCAGGTTGCCGTATTACAGAGATGAGTGAGGGAAGAGCCGTTGCTGTCATGACAGTTACCCATCAACATTTGAATGGAGGAGGAGTTTGTCAAGGTGGTGCCTTCTTTACATTAGCAGACTTGGCTCTTGCTGCAGTGATGAATAGTAGGGGACAACTCACTTTTGGAATACAGAATAATATCATGTATTTAGGCTCTGCACATGAAGGAGATGTGTTGACCGCAGAAGCGGTGGAAGTGATTAATCATCATAAGATACCTGCTGTGGAGGTGCGTATCACTAATCAGGACGGACATTTACTCTGTCATGTAACCGGTATGGCCTATCGTAAGGCTGCACCAATAGTGACAGAATAACAGAAAATCCTCTTTTTTATATATATAATAAGGTGTAAAAGTAAAAAAGTCGGCAAAAAACTTGCAACTTTGGCGATTTAATACTATATTTGCCCCCGATAAGCATAAGTCGGCAATTGTCAGACAGTCTTATCATACATGATTATGAAGTGAGGTTGGTAGCGTCCTGCACCAACCTCTTTTGATAGAAAAAGCCCGACCTCCCGGTTGGGCTTTCCCATAAAACAAACTTATATAATAATACACGTACGGTTAGATGGCAATTATTCCATCAACTTCATATAATAATGTTAATCGTTTTCGCCTCGTCACCCTTACATCGAGAGTGTTCCGCATTTTCTTCTTCAAGGCAGGTCTTCTGACTTTGTTCCATTCTCCAAATCCTTCCCATCATTATTGACAGTGGATGTCATCTTGGAGACTTATAAAGGAACTCACAGCTGCGGGACAGTTGGAGATTCTCACTCACATTCCCTTTTAATCGCTGTTATGCGAACCTTGTTTCGGTTACAAAGGTATAAAAAAAACTACAGATGAATCAAAATACATCGATTTTTTAAATATATTTTATGAATCAGTGTAGATGATTCATCTGTAGTTGATGCAGGAAAGTTATACTTCCCAGCCGATAGCGGATGCTCCAAGAACAGCAGCAGAGGCTCCGTCAAGTCCACTAACCAGGAATTGCGCTTTGCCTTTGAAGATATTCATGACATGCTCTTCATAACTCTTCTTGATAGGATCCATAATCAGGTCACCTGCCTTCACCATACCACCGAAGAAGATATATGCCTCGGGAGAAGAGAATGCAGTGAAATCTGCACATGCCTCTCCAAGCATATGTCCAGTGAACTCATAAATCTCCTTGGCGAGTTCATCACCTTTGCCTGCAGCGATGCTGACATCTAAGGAAGTGATATCCTCTGGATTCATCTCACGAAGGATAGACGGACGGTCGGTCTTAGCAAGCAACTCACGAGCCGTGCGGGCAACACCTGTGGCGGAGCAATAAGCCTCCAAACAACCAGAACGTCCACAACCACAAGAACGTCCTTCAGCTCCACGAACCATGATGACGTGTCCAAGTTCTCCAGCAAAACCATCGTGTCCGTAAAGCAATTGTCCGTTGACGACAATACCTGATCCGACACCTGTACCTAACGTGATAACAATGAAGTTCTTCATGCCACGTGCAACTCCGTAAACCATCTCGCCTAATGCTGCGGCATTGGCATCGTTGGTTAACGCAACGGGGATACCAAGAGCGTCACTAAACAGTTTTCCCAATGGTACGATACCGTCATGTGCCCAAGGAAGGTTTGGAGCAAACTCAATCGTTCCATTGTAATAGTTTCCATTGGGAGCACCAATACCCATAGCTTTGATTTTGTCAATGCCACCTACATGCTCGATAATGGGCTGTAATGCCTCTACCGAAGCCTTGATATAGTCCTCAACTTTCTCATAGCCGCCAGTCTTGATAGCTGTCGTTGCTTTAATTTCTCCACGGGCATCAACAATGCCAAAGACGGAATTGGTTCCTCCTAAATCCAAGCCAATAACATATGGCTTAATGTTTGTCTGGTCGTTCATAAACTGTAATTTTTATAGTTATTTGACTTTAGATGCAAAGTTATAAAAAAAGAATGACATGACAAAGTTTTAGGATGAAAAATGTCTTATTTCGTATAAAATTTGGAATTTTGCTCACTTATTAGTACCTTTGCACTTGATATGCCGTTTCCAATACATATAAATATAGTAGATTTGGTGCTGAAAGGCATGCTGATTGGTATGGTTGCCTCTGCGCCGATGGGTCCAGTTGGAGTTCTTTGTGTACAGCGTACGTTGAACAAAGGACGCTGGTATGGTTTTGTCACTGGTATCGGAGCGGCAGTAAGCGATATCATCTATGCAGGCATCACGGGTTTTGGAATGGCTTTTGTGATGGATTTTATCAATAATGAGCAAAATAAGTTTTATCTGCAGATTATAGGAAGTGTGATGCTGCTTGCTTTTGGAATCTATACATGGCGTAGTGACCCTACAAAGAACATGCATAGGTCGGGACAGCAGAAAGGTACATTGTGGTATAATACATGGACTGCATTTCTTGTAACCTTCTCCAATCCGTTAATCATATTCCTGTTTATGGGTCTTTTCGCTCAGTTTGCCTTTGTCATCCCAGATCGTCCGTTTGAGATGCTAATTGGTTTTGCCAGTATCGTAGGAGGTGCTTTACTGTGGTGGTACGGACTAACATGGTTGGTAAACAAGGTTCGTGGTATATTTAATGACTCTGGCATCCGGATTATCAATCAGATTATTGGTGTTGTCGTAATCATATTCTCTGTCATTTTCCTGTTGGGAACGGTTACGAATCTTTTCAGATTCTTTTAACGTATAGCGCATTATCATTATGTTTATTGCACAGGAGTTACGAAAGACGAATATAGCCGAATATCTATTGTATATGTGGCAAGTGGAAGACACCATCCGTGCCTTTGATTGTTCCCTGAGTCGGATACGCCGTGAGTATATAGACCGTTTCGACTATACAGAAGAGCAGAAAGAGGACGAGGCAGACTGGTTTGGAAACCTCATCCGCATGATGAACGGGGAAGGATGTCGCGAGAAAGGGCATTTACAAATTAATAAGGTGGTAATGCAGCAGTTACAGGAATTGCATGCCCAACTGTTGAGCAGTCCGAAGTTCCCTTTCTATAATGCTGAGTATTATAAGGTGTTACCCTATATCGTGGAGTTGCGCAATCATGGTGCCAATAAGGAGGAGAACGAGATAGAGACGTGTTTTAACTCTCTCTATGGTGTGATGATGCTCCGTCTGCAGAAGAAAGAGATTTCTCCAGACACTCAACACGCTGTGAAGGAGATTAGTACCTTTGTCGGAATGTTAAATGATTATTATCTGAAAGACAAACAAGAACCACTTGAATTTGAGTAGACTATGAATATTTTGATTACAGGCTGTAACGGACAGTTAGGCAATGAGATACAGTTGTTGGAGAAGGATTATCCCCAGCATGTGTGGTTTAATACGGATGTTCAGGAACTGGATATTAGTAACCAACTTGCTGTTGAGCAATTTGTGGCAGAGAACAAGATTGACGGTATCGTCAATTGTGCTGCTTATACCGCTGTGGACAAAGCAGAAGATAATAAAGAGTTGTGTACTACGCTGAATATGGTTGCCCCTGCTTATCTTGCTGCTGCTGTGGAGAAACGGGGTGGTTGGATGATACAGATATCCACAGATTATGTCTTTGATGGAACGAAACATACACCATATGTGGAATCAGATACTCCCAGTCCTGACAGTGTTTATGGTTCTACAAAACTGGCAGGAGAGTTAGGCGTGTCTAAGTTTTGCAAGAAAACAGTGATTATTCGTACGGCATGGTTGTATAGTACTTTCGGTAATAACTTTGTGAAGACGATGATACGTTTGGGTAAGGAAAAGCCAGAATTAGGCGTCATCTTTGACCAGATTGGTACACCGACCTATGCCCGTGACCTTGCTGTAGTGATTATGACTATCATTAATATGGGTATTATCCCTGGCGTCTATCATTTCACTAACGAGGGTGTCATCTCATGGTATGACTTTACCAAGGCGATTCATCGTATTGCTGGTATCACGACATGTCATGTGCGTCCGTTGCATACGGCGGAGTATCCAACACCGGCTCATCGCCCTCATTATTCCGTATTAGACAAGACGAAGATCAAAAAAACGTATGGGATTGAGATTCCCTATTGGGAGGAATCATTAAAAGATTGTATTGAAAAACTATGAATCAGGAGATAGATAGAAGAAGAACATTTGCGATTATAAGTCATCCGGATGCAGGTAAGACAACCTTGACGGAGAAGTTCCTGTTGTTTGGAGGACAAATACAGGTGGCTGGCGCCGTCAAGAATAATAAAATCAAGAAAACAGCAACCTCTGACTGGATGGATATAGAGAAACAACGTGGTATCTCTGTGTCTACCTCTGTCATGGAGTTTGATTATACGCCAGACGGTTCAGATATAGAATATAAGGTAAACATCCTCGATACCCCTGGACACCAGGATTTTGCTGAAGATACATATCGTACATTGACAGCCGTCGATTCTGCGATTATTGTGGTGGACGGAGCGAAAGGTGTGGAGACACAGACACGTAAACTGATGAACGTCTGTAGGATGCGCAATACGCCTGTAATAATTTTTATTAATAAGATGGACCGTGAAGGACGTGACCCCTTCGACTTGTTGGACGAATTAGAGCAGGAACTGGAAATCAAGGTGCGCCCTTTGTCGTGGCCAATCAACCAAGGAGCCAAGTTCAAAGGTGTTTATAATATCTATGAGCAGAAGTTGGATTTATTCACGCCTGATAAGCAACGCGTGACAGAGAAGGTCGAAGTAGAACTCAAAAGCAAAGAACTGGATGAGCGCGTCGGAGAAACCGACGCGAACAAGTTACGCGAGGACTTGGAATTAGTAGATGGTGTCTATCCCGCTTTTGAGGTGGAGACCTATCGTTCCGCTGAAGTTGCTCCTGTTTTTTTTGGTTCTGCGCTGAATAACTTTGGTGTGCAGGAACTGCTGAACTGTTTTGTGGAGATAGCCCCAAGTCCTCGTGACACGAAGGCAGAGGAGCGTATGGTTAAGCCGGAAGAGCCGAAGTTCACAGGTTTTATCTTTAAGATTACGGCAAATATCGATCCAAATCATCGTTCATGTATCGCTTTCTGTAAGGTATGCAGTGGTAAGTTTGTGCGTAATCAACCCTATCTGCATGTGCGTCAAGGCAAGACATTACGCTTCTCGTCACCCACACAGTTTATGGCACAGCGTAAATCTACTATCGATGAGGCGTGGCCAGGTGACATCGTTGGTCTGCCAGACAATGGTATCTTCAAGATTGGTGATACGCTGACGGAGGGAGAACAGTTGCATTTCCGTGGTTTGCCCTCGTTCTCGCCAGAACTCTTCAAGTATATCGAGAACGACGATCCGATGAAGTCTAAGCAGTTGCAGAAAGGTATCGATCAGTTGATGGACGAGGGTGTTGCCCAATTGTTTGTCAATCAGTTCAATGGTCGTAAGATTATCGGTACCGTAGGACAGTTGCAGTTTGAGGTCATCCAGTATCGCTTGGAGAACGAGTATAACGCCAAGTGCCGTTGGGAACCCGTTCATCTCTACAAGGCATGTTGGATAGAGAGCGACGATGATAAGGAACTCGAGAACTTCAAGAAGCGCAAGTATCAGTATATGGCAAAAGACAAGGAGGGACGTGATGTCTTCCTTGCCGACTCTGGTTATGTATTAAGTATGGCGCAGGAGGACTTCAAACATATCAAGTTCCATTTCACTTCCGAATTCTGATTATCCCGATTATTCCGAATACTCCGATGACAAGAGAAGAAGACATCAGAAAAGCAGTGGAAGTGCTGCGGAAGGGTGGAGTGATACTCTATCCTACAGATACAGTATGGGGCATTGGCTGTGATGCTACGAATGAAGAGGCTGTGAAACGAGTGTATGACATCAAACAGCGTGACGATTCTAAGGCGCTAATCTGTCTAGTCGACTCGGATGCTCGTATGCAACGGTATGTAAGGAATGTGCCTGATGTGGCGTGGCAATTGATTGATAGTTTGCAGGATAGTGACAGTAAGCCGACGACGCTGATCCTCGACGGCGCCATCAACCTTGCCGCAAACCTCATTGCCGAGGATGGTAGCATCGGTATGCGTATTACACATGAACCTTTCTCAAAAGAACTATGTTACCGTTTTCAGAAAGCGTTAGTCTCCACTTCGGCGAATATCAGTGGCGAGCCTGCCGCCCAGAATTACTGCGACATCGACCCACGTATCATTGAGGCAGTTGACTATGTCTGCTGGAGTCGTAGACAAGAGCATAAGCCTCACCAACCGTCTAGTATTATCCGCTTGAAGCAGAATGGGGAAGTGACTATTATTCGTAAATAGTCAAATATTTATTTGATACTATCAAGCTGATGCAATGAGTAGCCTTCCTTTGCCTGCAAGAGGAGCTTCAATGCGCATGCCACGTGCACGGAGGAGTATTTCCATGCCAATCTCACCATAAGGGAAGTGACAATAAGTGCTCTCTGGTACCAGTACTCTACCGCCCTCGCACAATTTACTTAATAATATAAATATCTGCTGGGTGAGGCTTTCTGCATCTGCAAAGGTCTCTGGATGACTGAGGTCTATAACGACGTTGTTGTAACAGTCGTATGCAGAAGACAGACCTTCACTATTGACAACAACAGCACCAGAGACCTCTGTCTTTGTATCGCTGAACACTAAAGTGGCACCATCGGAATGCGTGAAATAGTCTTGACAGGATTCTCTGCTTTAATCTGATGGAACAGCATTTCAGGATATTGCATCTCCAACATATGCAGGAAGGCGCAGTCCTCCTTCACCACGCTTTCATCATCATGAACCAAGTAGACAGCACCGCCCGTCGTCTCCAAGTCACGTGTGCGTGTCAGGAATGGTTCACGCCCTAACCGTTCGAATACCCCATAGAAGAAACTGGGCAACTGTCGCACCAGTTGTAGGACGGGAGCCGACTCTAATGTAACATCGTTAGGCAAGATAAACCATTTGATGATACTGCTCGAACTTGACAGGATCGAGGTAAGAGTCGAGGGCAGAGTCCGTTTCATGCTGGCCATAGATCTTCTCCAGAAACTGTCGTGTCTGACCAGCACCCATAGGTCGGCAGTTAATCTCTATGAGTACAGGACCCTTCTCGTCAACCATAAATTCACCATGTACGGGACCGTACTGGATACCGATAGCGTCCAGCACATCAAAGGCATAACGTACGATAGCTGAGTTTCCTACATCCAGACGTGTCACTGTCTCCATGTAGTTGTAGATATTGCTGCCGT
Source organism: uncultured Prevotellaceae bacterium (assembly GCA_902800585.1). Lineage (GTDB taxonomy): Bacteria > Bacteroidota > Bacteroidia > Bacteroidales > Bacteroidaceae > Prevotella. Next base: position 23,708 of record CADCEW010000029.1, on the reverse strand, counting down.
TCATTTGCAACTTGTCATAAAAGCACATCGATACCAGACGGTGCTTGCCTGCGCATGACACGGTATTGACAATATATTCCTTTCCGATGATGCGCTCCTGCATGAGGATATCGCCCACATGCTCGTCGCTGGCAGACAACGAAAGTTCTGTACGCACGGCAGCTATCATTTCGTCATAGCCTTCGCAGAAATGCATACCTTGTGTACAGGCGCCACGGGCACGTTTTACGACAACATGAGTGGTATCCAGTTCCTTGTAAAAGGCTATCGCTTCCTCTTCGTTATGAATCAACTGTCCACGAATATAACGCACGCCATGGTCAGCAAGCGCTTGATGCATCTCGTTCTTACGAGTCATTTTGCCAATAATGGACCATGGATTGCCTGGTAACCCTAGATCAGAGGCAAGATGAGTTGCCAACTCGACTGCAAAATCCTGTCCTGGGACAACTAGAACAGGGTCATAGGCACGAACCTGTTCCAGCAGAGCTACATAATCACTTGTTTCTTCAATGTACGGAATACCTTTTGGCAATTTGCCTCGAGCTATTTCACGAGATACAAGGAATGGGGCACGGTCTTCTTCAGTACCAGGGTAAGTGCATTCTACGACCACAGGCTGGTAACCGCGCATCAAGGCATCCTCCACGTAATTGAAACCTGTAGAAACGATTTCTACTATGACAATATGTTTTCTCATAATGGGAAATTTTAGTTGCAAAGATAGTAAAAGAAAAGTGATGAACCAAGTTTTTTCAAAAGAAAATATTTTCTTCTTTACTCGTTTAATCGAAATTTTTGTACCTTTGTACCACGAAAGGATTAACCGTTGGGAAAAATGGAGAAACCGACATGGATAGAACGGCTGCATAAGTGGCGCGTGGAGCATGTGAGCGACAGGATGTTCCTGCTCGTGCTGGCTTTCTTCGTGGGTTTGTTTGCCGCTGTAGCAGCCTATATCCTACACGGCATGATCAACCAGATTGTCGCCTTGTTGACAGGACAGTTCTCTGTCACGAGTTACAACTGGCTGTATCTGGTATATCCCGTCATTGGTATCTATCTAACCTCCCTTTTTGTCCGTTATATCGTGAAGGACAATATCTCACATGGAATAACTCGTATTCTCTATGCGATATCTTCAAGGAAATCGCGATTGAAACCGCACAACACCTGGTCCTCGGTCATTGCATCGGCTATTACCATCGGTTTTGGAGGTTCTGTAGGTGCTGAGGCGCCTATTGTGCTGACAGGTTCAGCTATTGGATCGAATTTAGGTCAGTTGTTTAAACTCGACAGCAAGACACTGATGACCTTAGTGGGATGTGGTGCCGCAGGTGCTATTGCCGGCATTTTCAAAGCTCCGATAGCAGGACTAGTATTTACATTGGAGGTCTTGATGATTGACTTGACGATGGCATCGTTGTTGCCGATTCTGATTTCCTGTGTGACGGCGACATGCTTTACTTATATTTTCAGTGGTAATGCGGTGTTGTTTACTTTCCATTTGGATTCCGACTGGACGGTACAACGAGTGCCTGCCACGATATTGTTAGGAATATGCTGTGGACTGGTAAGCCTCTATTTTATCCGTACGATGAATGCTTGTGAAGATATGTTTGCCCGTTTCAAGGACAAACCCTATGTACGACTCCTAATAGGAGGTACCATTCTTAGTACGCTCATCTTCCTGTTTCCATCGTTGTATGGTGAAGGCTATCATTCCATCAACTTGTTGTTAAACGGTAAGACAGAGGCAGACTGGAATCAGATATTGGATAACTCTCTCTTTTATGGACATACAGAATATTTGATAGGTTATCTTGCCTTGGTACTCTTTACGAAGGTATTTGCCACAAGTGCTACTAATGGTGGTGGCGGATGTGGTGGTACGTTTGCTCCCTCCTTGTTTATTGGTTGTTTCACAGGTTTCTTATTCTCCCGTCTATGGAACATGAACGAGATTGGAGTATATGTACCGGAGAAAAACTTTGCGTTGCTAGGAATGGCAGGTGTGATGTCAGGTGTGATGCACGCACCGTTGACAGGTATTTTCCTGATAGCAGAGATTACCAGTGGTTATGATCTCTTCATGCCGTTGATGATTGTCTCAGTCTTCGCGTACCTTACTATTATTATATTTGAGCCGCATAGCATCTATGGCATGCGACTGGCAAGAAAAGGACAGCTAATCACTCATCATACTGACCATGCCGTATTGACGCTGATGAGTCTGGATTCTGTGATAGACCGTGACTATCAGGCTGTGGATCCAGATATGGAATTAGGGCAGATGGTGCATAAAATCAGCCGTTCGAAAAACAGTGTGTTACCTGTAGTAGATGCGGCAGGTACTTTATTAGGAGAAGTAGATATTACAAAAATTCGTCATGTGGTGTTCCGTACGGAACTATATCATCATTTCAAGTCAAGTCAGTTAATGGTAGAACCTGCTGCTGTACTGAATGATGACATGCAGATGACGGCAGTGATGAAGGCTTTTGAACGGACTCAGGCAGACTGGTTGCCAGTACTTGATATGGATCGTCATCTAAAAGGTTACATCTCCCGTAAGCGGATGTACGATATGTATCGTAAGATGGTGCATGACATGAGTCAAGAGTAAAGAGAGTAGGAGAAAATGAAAAAGGAAGACTTACGAATCGTATTCATGGGAACCCCAGAGTTTGCAGTGGAGACATTGAAGGCTTTGGTGGAGAACGATTATAACGTGGTGGCAGTGGTGACACAGCCAGATAAGCCTGTAGGGAGACATCAGACAGAGATGCAACCTTCGGCAGTGAAACAGTATGCATTGGAACACGGTTTACCTGTACTCCAACCTGAGAAGATGAAAGACCCGCAATTCGTAGAACAACTTCGCGCATATCATGCTAATCTGCAAGTGGTAGTAGCTTTCCGTATGTTGCCTGAAGTGGTATGGGCGATGCCAGAGTACGGAACCTTCAATGTCCATGCGGCATTGTTACCGCAATATCGCGGGGCAGCTCCTATCAACTGGGCTGTCATCAACGGAGAGACACAAACGGGAGTGACAACCTTCTTTCTCGATCATGACATTGACACAGGACGTATTATCATGAAGAAACTTTTTGATATTCCTGATGATGCCGATGTGGAATATGTCTATGAGGGTCTGATGCACCTTGGTGCAGAGATATGTCTGGAAACGATAAAGATGATTATTATTACCGATGGACATCCAGAGAGTATGCCTCAGGAGAACTATAATGATTTGAAACCTGCTCCGAAAATCTTCAAAGAGACATGTGAGATTAATTGGAAACAATCTGCCAAGCAAGTCTATGACTTCGTGCGTGGACTGAGTCCGTATCCAGGAGCGTGGACAACACTCGTTTCTCCCGAAGGTAAAGAAACCGTCCTAAAGATATACAAGACCACTAAGACTGGACAAGACTGTCGTGTGGAAACTGGTAGTCTACGAATGGAAGGAAAACAACTGCAAGTGGCTGCTGGAGACCAGTGGCTGCAGTTAGAAGAACTACAACTGGCTGGTAAAAAACGAATGCCAGTTCGTGACTTTCTAAACGGTATGAAAGATTTAGAATTATATCATATAAAATAAATATTGTTAATTACAAAATAAAAGATGAGGGCTGTTCGTTTCTAAAGTAGGAATCAATAAAACGGAATGCTTATGCAAATTTTTACTCAAGAGAACTTAATTCAGCCCAAAGAGTCGACCATCCTTTTTATTAAGCAGATGGCTCGGATGTATAGGACAGTTAAACAACCCAATAACACTCAGGTGGTAGTGGGCATGAATTAAATATTAAGAAATGACGAAAGTATCTCCTTCTCTACTCGCTGCCGATTTTCTGCATCTCGACCGCGACATCGAAATGATTAATAGGAGTGATGCCGACTGGCTTCACTTGGATGTGATGGACGGTGTGTTTGTGCCAAACATTTCTTTCGGTTTCCCCGTTTTGGAAGCCGTAGCATCACTATGTAAGAAACCTTTGGATGTGCATTATATGATAGTACAGCCAGAGAAGTATATCCAACGGACGGCAAAGTTAGGTGCTATGATGATGAATGTCCATTATGAAGCATGCACCCATCTGCACCGTACTATTCAGGAAATCCATGATGCTGGTATGAAGGCAGGCGTGACGTTGAATCCTTCCACTCCTGTATCTATGTTGAAAGATATCATCGGCGATGTGGATATGGTGTTGCTGATGAGTGTTAATCCAGGCTTCGGTGGACAGCAATTTATTGAAAACACAATTTCTAAGGTACAGTGTCTTCGTCGCATGATTGACGAGAAAGGATGTCAGACACTCATTGAGGTGGATGGAGGTGTACAAGAAGAAACTGCACCCCGTCTTGTCAAAGCAGGAGTTGATGTGCTGGTGAGTGGAAGTTATGTGTTCAAAAGTCCCACTCCAGAACAAACCATCCGTGATTTACGTAATCTTTAAAGATCCAGATTTAGGAAAATCTGGTGCTGCTTTGCCATGCGTCGCATGTTGATGAGGGCATAGCGCATACGCCCCAAGGATGTATTGATGCTAACGCCTGTAATCTCAGCGATTTCCTTAAAAGATAGGTCCTGATAGTAACGCATGTACACCACTTCACGTTGTGTGGCAGGCAGACTATCCATCAAATGACGTACGTCATCCATGATTTGTGTGTTGACGTATTCGTTCTCACGGTTTCCTGCCGTGAGTGTGTCGGTACGCAATTGGCTTAAATCATTCTCTTTGTTTGGTTCGATGATATGTTCGCTTTTCTGTCGGCGATATCTGTCCATGATAACATTATGGGCAATGCGTGTCAACCAGAAAGAGAATTTCCCGGAATCCGTATATTTTCCTTCCTGTAGTTTGACGATAATCTTGACAAAGGTGTCTTGGAACACATCATTCGCCAGTTCCTGGTCACCGACCACAAACAGAATATAATTAAATAACTTTTGCTGGTTTCTTGCCAACAACTCATCGAATGCCTTAACATCACCTGCCGAATAAAGAAGGGCGAGTTCCTCATCAGAGTGATTTACAAATGTCTTCATACTCAAATAATTCTATTCTGAGGTAGAAGCTGTTTCGATAGGCATTTCTTTTAAGTTATTAACAATATTTATTATTTCGTCTGCAAAAATAGGTAAAAATATTTTTTTGACCAAATAAATAGTCAAAAAAATGAAAATATATGGAGATTTTGTCGTATCTTTGTAAAATAATAGTAACCTAAAATGATAATAAGCATATGCTGAAAATATTTGTTCCTGGGCGTCTTTGCCTATTTGGAGAGCATACGGACTGGGCAGGCCACTATCGTACAATGAACGCAGACATCATGCCTGGTGCCGCTATAGTAACGGGTATAGAGCAAGGTATTTATGCTGAAGTGGAGAAATCTTCTATCTTTGAAGTTCATAGTGATGCTCCTGCGATGGAAAAGGAGTGGAAAGATTTCTCATGTCGAATGACAGAAACGGAACTGAAGCGTGTTGCTAAGTCAGGCTCTTTCTTCTGCTATTGTGCCGGTGTTGCCAGTTATATGCTGGAATGGTATAAAGTGGGAGGAGTACGTATCAAGATAACGGATATGACCCTGCCTATGAAGAGTGGTTTATCTTCTTCTGCCGCTATCTGTGTTTTAGTCGCGCGTGCGTTTAATTTATTATATAACCTCAACTTGAATACATTAGGTGAGATGAATATCGCCTATGTTGGAGAGTTACGTACATCTTCCCGATGCGGTCGTCTGGATCAGGCTTGTGCTTTTGGTGTAAAACCTAATCTAATGACTTTTGATGGTGATGAGATTGAGGTTCATTCGCTTAATGTGAAAAAACCGTTATATTGGGTTTTTGCGGACTTGTGTGCTTCCAAGGATACAATTAAGATTCTTTCTGACTTGAACAAGTCATATCCTTTTGCAGCGACAGAAGAAGAAAAGAACTTGCAAAAGGCTTTGGGTGAATGGAATCATGAGATAGTCAATCGCGCCATCAATTATATGGCAGAAGGTGATGCTGAGGCTCTTGGTAAATTGATGACAGAGGCAGAAGCAATGTTTGACAAATATGTGGCTCCAATGTCATCTGCTTTATGGGCACCCAAACTCCATCAGGTATTACAAGACCCTCAGATACAGCCAATGGTATATGGTGGAAAAGGTGTCGGTTCTCATGGTGATGGCAGTGTGCAGTTCCTTGCCCGTTCTAAAGAAGATCAGGAAAGATTGGCAGATTATTTGAATGCTCAAGGGATGCGTGCCTATCAGTTGACACTGAATCCAGTACATACGGTTCGTCGTGCTATCATTCCTGTGGCTGGTTTTGGAACGCGTCTTTATCCTGCTACCCGTGGATTGAAGAAGGACTTCTTCCCGATACCATGTCCTGATGGACTTGTACGTCCAGTGATATTGATATTGTTGGAGGAATTGGTAAAGAGTGGCGTGGAGGAGATTTGTCTTGTTCTTGGTTCAGAGGAAGAGCGTATCCAATATACCGAATTCTTTGAGCGACAGTTGTCAGAAGAACATCTGCATAAACTGAATAAAGAGGCACAGGAGTATGAGAATCGGATTCTTGACATAGGCAAACGTTTACGTTATGTCTATCAGCGTGAGAAACGTGGTTTTGGTCATGCGGTTTATCAGGCGGTGGAGTTTGCCAACGAAGAGCCAGTGTTGTTACTGTTAGGTGATACCATCTATCGTAGTACGTCCAATAAGCCTTGTGCCTTGCAGATGATAGAGGAATATGAGCGATACAACTCACTCATGATAAGTATTCATCCCGTTCCATTGGCAGAGGTGAGTCATTATGGTATTCTTAGTGGAATATGGGAAGACAAAGAACGTTCTATCTTGAATGTCTCATCCATGACAGAGAAACCTAAGTCCAGTTATGCGGAAGAGTTCTTGGGTGTCCGTAACAAAGATGGCGAGAATGAGTATTACAGTGTGTTTGGACAGTACATACTGACTCCTGAGGTGTTTGCTCAGTTAGCAGAGGATATAGCGAAGGCAGACGAGGATAGGGATTCTCAAAGGGAGATAGAATTAACTTCAGCCTTGGAAGCTGTCAGGAAGAAAAGTGGCATGATGGGTGTCCGTCTCCGTGGTACCATGTATGACATGGGTAATCCAAAAGCCCTACGCAAATGTATGCAAAACTATTCAAAATAGCATTCAAGAGAAAGAGCTGCGATTTCGCAGCTCTTTCTCTTTATTTCGCTATTTGTAACAGGTATTTCCCGTAATCATTCTTCACCATCGGTTCGGCAATGGCTCTAAGTTGTTCTTTCGTAATCCATCCGCGCTTAAAGGCGATTTCTTCCAGACAGGCAACTTTCAAGCCTTGACGCTTCTCAATGACTTCAATGAAGGTTGATGCTTCTGAGAGAGAGTCGTGCGTTCCAGTATCTAACCAGGCAAAACCACGTTGCAGTGTCTGAACCTTTAACTTCTTCTGTTTCAAGTATTCTTGGTTAACAGTTGTGATCTCCAGTTCTCCACGTGGACTCGGTTTAATATTCTTGGCTATCTCCACCACGCTGTTAGGATAGAAATAAAGACCAACAACGGCATAATTTGATTTTGGATGGGTCGGTTTCTCTTCAATGCTCAGACAGTTGCCTTTATCGTCAAATTCTGCAACACCGTAACGCTCAGGGTCATTGACATAATAGCCGAACACGGTGGCTTGTCCGTATTTCTCAGCATTCTCTACACTCTGCTTTAACAGTCCGCTGAAACCACTACCATAGAAGATGTTGTCGCCAAGTACGAGACAAGCGCAATCATCACCAATGAACTGCTCTCCGATGATGAAAGCCTGTGCAAGTCCGTCAGGTGAGGGCTGCTCGGCATACTCAAAGTGTACACCCAATTCAGAGCCGTCGCCCAAAAGCCTCTTAAAACCGGGGAGGTCGTATGGCGTGGAAATAATCAGGATCTCACGGATACCTGCTAGCATCAGTGCTGAGATAGGGTAGTAGATCATCGGTTTGTCGAAGATGGGAATGAGTTGTTTGCTGATTCCTTTTGTGATGGGATAGAGGCGTGTACCACTGCCTCCTGCTAATACGATTCCTTTCATAATAATGAGTTTATGTATATTTTCGCTGCAAATATACGAAATATTTATGAATTATTTCGTACCTTTGCACCGCTAAATAATGAAATTATGGGATTATTATCAAAATTGTTCGGTCGGAAGACTGACGAAACACAACAGAAAACGGGTGGCATGGAAGATTTCATGACCCTCATCCGTGTATATTTTCAAGCAGTAATGGCTGCAGATCTTGGTATTACAAATCTTGCTGCCATGCCGGACCTCCGTATGTTCAAGGCAACACTTCATGTGCCAACTCAAAACAATAAACTTGGATTAGCAGAGAAGTCGCGTTGTAAGAAAATGCTGATGGGACTCTATGGGATGGATGAGAATTTTACGAAGGAGATAGACCAAAGCATCCGTAAGCGTTGCAAGAAACCGCAAGACATACAGGCGTATATGATTCAGTTCTCTGCTTTCTCGCAAGACTTGATGATGCTGACAGGTAATCTGATGAAGTTCAAACTTCGTGTTCCAAGTTTCTTTAAAAAGGCGATTTATTCGATGACAGAGAAGACAGTGAACGACATCTTCAACAAGAACGATTACTCGGATGCCGGTGTTATGAAAACTGTGGTGGCAATCCGTCAGTATGACCAGAAATTAGGCTTTTCTCAGCAATGGGTAACTGACTTTGTTTATAGAGTCGTAATGCTTGCCAAGAAGGAAAAACGCCCCGCAGAAGCAAATACGAAATAAAAAACGTTAAATAAATTGTTGAAACAAAGATAAATACGAAAAAAGTAGTATCTTTGTAAAATAAAGTGAAGTATCATGACGCCTAATGAGAAAACTGTAGCCACGTTTGAGACCCGTATGAGGCAGATGATTCTCCGTTTTCAAGAACTGAAAAAGGAGAATGAGAGCCTTCATGCGATGATATCCAAGAACGAGCAGGACATTAAGCAACTGCAGGCACAGATGGAACAAGGACAGAATGACTACAACTCACTAAAGATGGCTAAGATGATTGAAATCTCTGATGGTGACTTAGATGGAGCCAAAGAGCGATTGTCGAAGTTGATACGTGATGTCAATAAGTGCATTGCAATCCTCAGTGACGAAAAGTAAAAGGGAAAACAAGCAACATGGCAGATCAGAACAAACTACATATCAGGCTGCACGTTTACGACGAGGAAATCGAAGTCGTTATCAATCGAGAGGACGAGGAGTTCTACCGTTTGGCAGCCAAGCTCATCACCGAACGTTATAATGCTTATGCCCAGGCATACAAAGGACGTAAAGGTGAGCATACAATATCGTTGATGACGCTTGTCGACATCGCGTTGTTGTATCAGAAAGAGCATGCACACAATGATACTGCCCCTTATGATAATGTTCTTGCCCGCTTGACCGCTGAGATTGAGGAAGCACTCGGCGATAAAAAGTGATGTGAGAACATTAACTCAATATATATTTTTATGATTATAGTCATTATCACAGCCGTTGTGGCTCTCATCATAGGAGGGCTATGCGGATTTTTGATTTTCCGTTTTGTCATTAAGGGAAAATATAATGAGACAGTAAAGGCGGCCAAAAAGGAAGCCGAAGTGATTAAGGAAAAGAAACTCCTTGAGGTCAAGGAGAAATTCCTTAACAAGAAAAGCGAGTTGGAGAAGGAGGTGCAGCAGCGTAACCAACAGATTCAACAGAGTGAGAACCGTCTGAAGCAGCGTGAGATTTCCCTTAATCAGCGTCAGGAAGAACTTGGTCGTCGTAAAAACGAACTTGACAACCTGCAGACACGTATCGATAACGAGAAGAAACTGCTTGCCATCAAGAATGAGGAATTGGAGAAGATGCAGATGCAGGAACGTGAGAAGTTGGAGGAAGTATCCGGCTTGAGTGCTGAGGATGCAAAGGCACGTTTGGTTGAATCCATGAAGGATGAGGCAAAGACGGCTGCTGCCAGTTATATCAACGAGATAATGGATGAGGCTAAACTCAATGCCAATGCACAGGCAAAGAAGATTGTCATCCAGACCATCCAGCGTGTAGCAACAGAAACTGCTATAGAAAACTCTGTCAGTGTCTTCCATATCGATAACGATGATGTGAAAGGTCGTATTATTGGTCGTGAGGGACGTAACATCCGTGCATTGGAGGCTGCCTGTGGTGTGGAAATTGTTGTAGACGATACGCCTGAGGCCATTGTTATCTCTGCCTTCGACCCCATCCGTCGTGAAACTTGTCGTTTGGCCCTCCATCAACTGGTAAGCGATGGTCGTATCCATCCTGCCCGTATTGAGGAAGTGGTGGCAAAGGTAAAGAAACAATTAGAGAATGAGGTCATCGAGACAGGTAAGCGTACGGCTATCGACTTGGGTATTCATGGCTTGCATCCAGAACTTATCCGTATCATCGGTAAGATGAAATATCGTTCCTCTTATGGACAGAACCTGTTGCAGCATGCCCGTGAGACCGCAAATCTCTGTGCTGTTATGGCTGCTGAGTTAGGATTGAATCCGAAGAAGGCAAAGCGTGCAGGACTGTTGCATGATATCGGTAAGGTACCCGATGAGGATACTGAGGATCCACACGCTATCTATGGTGCGAAGATTGCAGAGAAATTCAAGGAGAAACCTGACATCTGCAATGCTATTGGTGCCCACCATGACGAGATGGAGATGCAGACATTGTTGGCTCCCATCGTACAGATATGTGATGCTATCAGTGGTGCCCGTCCTGGTGCCCGTCGTGAGATAGTTGAGGCTTATATCAAGCGTTTGAACGATTTGGAGGCGATTGCCATGAGTTATCCAGGTGTTACTAAGACCTATGCTATTCAGGCAGGTCGTGAGTTGCGTGTCATTGTCGGTGCTGACAAGATGGATGATGCCGAGACAGAGGCACTCAGTGGTGAGATTGCTACGAAGATTCAGAACGAGATGACGTATCCGGGACAGGTGAAGATCACTGTTATCCGTGAGACGCGTTCTGTAGCTTATGCAAAATAAAAGAGAAAGGCTTGGAAATTCCAAGCCTTTCTCTTTATCTCTTATCCATAGGGTAGTGGACACCCCATTTGAATCGCAGGTCATCCATCATCTTCATGATATAGAGTGTCTCGTCAAGAGGCATGTAGGGTGATTCCGTCAACCCGTTGTTGATAGCATCCTTACAAGCCAGGAACTGATACTCGTACCCCGTAATCTGTTGAGGCACTTTAATCTCCTCGACGAAGATTGTTGATGTTGTCCACAATAAGGTAGCCCTCCGTTCCGCAGATGGTGCCTTGGTTGTCGTTGACACAACATGCTGACGATTGGATATTCGCCATGATACCACCAGCCATATTAAAGGATATTGTATTGGTGAGGTCCATACCTGTATCCGACTTCATACACTGAGACTCGATACGTTCTATTTTCGCGTCGCTGAACATACGTACGAAATTGATGCCATAGACACCAAGGTCCAATAAGGCACCGCCGCAGAGGTCGGCACGCATGATACGTGGTTTGTCACCCATGCTGTATCCGATACTTGCTGTCAACAGACGAAGATCCCCGAGCCGTCCTTCAGAAATGATATCACGGATGGTCTGGACGATGGGCTGATAGCGTGTCCAGATCGCTTCAGCAAGGAATACTTTCTTCTCACGGGCGGCATTGACGATAGCAAGGCTCTGTTCATAGTTTGCCATGAAAGCCTTCTCCACTAAGCATGGCTTCCCATGCTGTATCGCCTCCATTGTCACGTCGTAATGGTGGGAGTGGGGCGTACCAACATATATCAAGTCAATGTCGGGAGCAGTGATAAGTTCGGAATAAGAGCCATAGGCATTGGGGATTCCCCATTGTTGGGCAAAAGCCTTGGCTTTCTCAAAAGATCGTGAAGCAACAGCATGGCAGGTGACTCCCTCCATGTGTTGAATAGTCAGTGCAGCCTTCTCGGCAATCCATCCTGTGGCAATGATGCCCACTCGTAAATCAGTCTGTTTCATCGTTTTTGGTGTTTAGTTACTATATGTAATTAGTATGTTGCAAAGATAAGAAAAAAGAAGGAAAATGCATTCAGTATTTGTATCTTTTCTTTCTTTTTTGTATTTTTGCACCATAAAGTATCTAATAATTATTATAAAGATGTCATTACAGGAGTTAGAAATTTCAGAACGTATCCATATTATGGAAACGTATTACGATTTGAACGCATTGTTAGAAGATCGGATAGACAACCAGTCCATTGTGACGTATTATAAGCATTCTGATTTCTTTTACAACTTAATTCATTCACGTGGTGGGCATTCCTTACACATGGCGATTTCTGACGATGGATTTTATAAGAAATCGGATTTTAGTCAACAGGCTAAGTTCGTCGGGGAACACATAACTGATTCTTCGATGAAAATACTTGAGATAGGGGCAGGTAAACTTTATAACACGAAATTTCTTGCTAAATCTTTTCCAGATAATCAGTTTGCGGCAATGGATCTTCCTAATCGGAACTTCCTGAAGAGCCGTGTACCGAAGAATGTTTCACTAAAGGAAGGTGATTTTAACGACCTCTCCATCTTTCCGGAGAATTCCTTTGATATCGTTTTCGGTGTTGAGACGGTCTGCTACGCAAAGAGCAAGAAACATGTGCTTGGTGAAATCCATAGGGTACTTAAGCCTGGCGGCAAGATTATTCTCTTCGACGGCTATGATGCCAAACCTCAGGATGAAATGTCTGATATTGAAAGACGTGCATCCCGTTTGACATGGGCGGCTATGCGTGTTCCATTCAACGATATTTATGTCGGTGACATGAGAAGATACTTTGATGAACTTCTTTTTAAGGATGTAAGTTTTACCGACTTGTCGGAAAAAATCAGACCAACTTTGAGGAGACTCGACCGTAAATCTTGCTTTTATTTCATGCATCCTCGCCTTATGAAGTTTATGCGCAGATTCATTTCTGAGGACGTAACGATGAATAGTATTGCAGGTTGGTTGATGCTCCTGACAACCGATGGGACAAATATTCACAAGTACTGTCAGATTATTGCGACTAAATAACAAGTAGATCAGAGTCTAGTCCCTGCGTCATCCGCCATGATAATTGTATCAATGGTAGAGCGTGAGCAGTATCGCAACTGAACGGCTGCAAAGGTTTTTAATATGCCTTGAGTTGTGGGTTATCTACTTTGCGGACAGCCATGCACTCCATCTCTACCAGCCATCCGGAACGGCATACGGGAGCATGGACAATGATTAAGGGCTTACCAGGGAACTTTTCCTCATGTAGTGCTTTCACCACTTGGAAGTCAGCAAGGTCACGCAGATATACGATAATGTAACCTACATGCTCAAAGGTACAGTCTGCCTCTGCCAGCAAGGTCTCTACATTCTCCCACATACGATGTGTCTGCTGACGCACATCTTTCGGATACATGATTTCTCCCTTGTTGTTGATGCTTGCCGTACCAGAGATAAATACTTGTCGGCGGTCTTTGTAGTCGATATAGGTACCACGCTCGAAACTGACACCATAATCACTCGTGCGATTGAGATGTGTAGGAGCATACAAGTAGTGTATCTGCTCTTCTTTGATACCTGCAATGGCATAGTTATCCATCTGCGACAGCACGTTAGGGTCAGCCTGTCTGCCACCGATACCCGTTGAGGCGATGAAATGCGTGTTGACTGTCAGTCCCTGTGTGAAGAAAAACTGGTTACGGGCACGGACAACACCACCATAATTCAGATCTACGTCATTTACAAAGAGCCATGTACGGATACAGTTGTCTTTCAGGGTACATCCCTCTTCAATCAGTTGCATGCTATATTCATTGAAGAGCAGGCGAGTCTGATACTCTGAGTTGGCAGCCATATTATGTGCACTGCCGTTCCACAGATGACGGAAACTACCATGTTTCACCTCATAGAGACCACTCTTGCCAAGACTTGTCTGTACGTTCGTCATCAGATACACCCAGAGGGCTACTTTTGTACCGTCTAATGGAGCCTGTTGGATAATGCTCTTGGCACAGTCTGTCACATCATTGACAATGATCTCGTCTGCCTGATTGGCTGCATCACTAAGGAAATAACGCTTAAACACACTACGAGCCCCTTGCAATTGTTCGTTGATGAGGTTGTTATAAGCATTAAATATAGCGTTGAGTTGTTCTGTATAGGGCAGGGTAGCATCGTCCACGTGAATCATCGCGTGGCACTCTTTCACCTCTGTCCCATTGTCGAACACAGATATTTCGGCATACGCCTTCTCAAAGTGAATCGTCTTTAATTGGTACATAATTCTTTATTTTGGCTGCGAAGGTACAAAAAAGTGGGCGAAAAACCAAGAGAATCTTGAGTTTTCTTAATGATGTCTACGATATGATACCATGATGATGACCAAAATACTCAAGAAAAGAAGGAGAACGAGTAGATAGACGTGGAAGGATGGGGTAGAGGTAGTGGATGCAGCTCCGAACTTACACTGATATTGCACCATACGCTCAATATAGGCATCTGCTGTCTGCCAGTTGCCTACCTGTATCTCTGCAAGGAGTCGTGGAAATACTTCATGGATGTATTTCTGATGCTCTGCGCTCATATCCTGGGGTAAGGCATCCGTAGCGGAATACCAGACGACAGTGCCGTCTGCCTTTTGGTGGGGAAAGATACGAAGTGTCTGCCATCCGTCATAGTCAAATACATAGGTCGCAAAAAGTTGTTCTATGCTAAGACTGTCGTTCTGCTGTAAGGGTTGCTGACGGATATAGGCATTGAGTGGAGTGACGCGGTTATTGTTGTCACAGACCAATAGTTGACAGAAATGTTTCGCTTGCTCTTGTGGCAGCGTTGTGGATGTTGCCCAAAGAGAAACTGACCCTGCAAAGAACAGCAGGGTCAGTATGATGATTTTATGCGAAACCTTTGTCGTCATCGTTTATATCGATTCGATGAATCTGACGATGGCCTGTCGATCAGCTTTCGGCAGATTATAGAACTTCTCCGTAGCCTTATAGGCATCCGACTGTTTGGAATAGCCGTGCCACATGATGGCCTCAATGACAGTACGTGCGCGACAGTCATGTAGGCGGTCGTCGTTACCTGTCAACTGGCGGGAGAGTCCACGTCCCCAGAGTGGTGTTGTACGACACCATCCTGTACGGATATCATTCATCATAAACAAACGGTGCTGTACCATATCGGTATAAGGCCAGATAGTTTGGTTCGGATATTTCGGCAATATCTTGTTAGCATCCTTGCCGATGCTGGCAGCGTATGCCTTGATACTGGCATCCACCCAGTAGTTGTCGGCACCCGTCTTCCATGACGGACGATGACACTGGGCACATCCTAACTCTGTGAAGAGTGTCTTGCCACGTTTCACCTCTTCCTCATTCAGGTTGCGGGCAGCAGGAACGGCAAGTCCACGATGCCATACCATAAACTGGTAGTACTGTTTGTCGTTCATCTCCTCCTCACCACTATAGGGAGCCCCATTCAGCAGGTATTTCTCGAAGGTCTCCTTCTTGGCAATTGACGTACAACTCAAGATCTCGTTTACACGCTCCTTGATACCCTCGTCTGTGCCGTCGGCATAGTAGGGATAAAGGATACTTGATGCATCGTTACCATGTTCCTTGATGTAACTGATGACCTCTGGATTCTCGCTCTGTGCCTTTGCCCATGCTGGAGTGGAATAGAGCCAGTGTCTGTCGGAACGTGTCACGTTGGTGATATTCCAGATAGCATTGGCACCAGCACCATCTTGCAGTGTACCACGTGTCATGGCATAGGTGAAACGCTTCAAAGGACCATGATCGCCATGGAATGTACCTGTGTCGTTATAGCCTGCAGAATAGTAGGCAGAAGCCTTGAATTTCCCAGCCTCCTTGTCCCACATGGCAGGATTCAGTTCTACATACGGAGCCTCTGCAGCCCATTGTGCTTCGATATCTTCGTCGGAAAGGGCATCCAACAGTCCTGTACCATAGATTCCGATAGTAGACTCCAAGCGTACCTCATAATTTGTAGGTATCGGATTCGTATTGAAAGCCGTAGCAGGGATGGTTACCTCTGGGTAAATCAGCGAGTAAGATTCTCCGTCTGGGAAAGTCATAGATAATCCACTTTCCATCGCTGTCACGTTCTTCCACTCAATCATGATCTGATTCTCGTCGATAGGCGCCTTGAAGGGAGACATCGCCTGTGTCTGTGGCATACCTGTCACTTCAGAGATATACGCATTGTTGTCTGGATGGTATATCACCAGCAGATAACCGTTGCCGATAGTGTTGGCACGATATTCTGTCTGACGCTTGCCATGACCATAGGATGGATGACAGGCGATACAACTGTTACGAACCCATGCAGGACCAAGTCCCTTACGGGGCTCCTGCTCGAAGGTGTAAAGCTTCTCGAAGAAACCTTCACCGACATTGAAGTCCTGTTCCATTCCACTGGTTTCCTCTACTACTGGTGCAGGAGCAGAATAGCTTGCCTTCGTTGTCGTTCCCAACTGTCCGCCAGGATACCACTCATCAGCAGTAAACACGTCGTTTGCCTTACCGAAGACTTCCTCGTCAGGAGTGAGATCACCCATTCCCGAGATACTGTCATCGTCAGAACAGGCTGCCATCAAAAAGACAGCAGCCATTCCGATAAGAATGTTTGTTAGTTTATAGTGCATAAATTACATGATTACATTTTCACTTACTCCCAGTCTTCATCATCCTCGAAGTCGATATTCCAGATAGTGCAGCAGTATTTCACGAAAGGAGCGGGCATGTTACTGATAGCCTCAATAGCACTTACATAGGCACCTTCCATACTATCATTCACACTGCTTTGGTTCACGCTGGCAAAGAAAGTATGGAAACTATATCTATTGGCAGTCTTGTTCGTAGAACCTAACCAGATATTACGGATAGAACGGATATTGTCGCGGAAGTCTGCGATAGAGTTGTAACTATAAGGAGACTCCACATAGGATACATCACCTGCAGAGAAGGGGTTCGCAATCTTAGCAGTACCTACCTCGTTGGCAATAGCTACACAACTGCCCTCGTCATCAGAGAATATCTGGGCAATGGCAGCCTTCAGTGACTTAAAGGTACTCTTGTTGTTGATACCAGCACCTTTCAGGTTCTCGCCAAAACTGAGACCAGCCTCAGTGGTATAGGGCAGATCGGCGGCCTTCACGACAGCCACACGACTGGCGTTCTTCTCGCCTTCCCATGCTACCTGCAACTGGAAACAACGTTGTTTCAGCAACGTACAGATCGTCTGTGCGTATGCCAGTTCCTTCGCACCAGAGACATTCTCGAAATTCTTGTAAGTGTCGTTGCCTTGGAACTCAGCGACCTTACGAGGTTGACCATTGCGGAAAAGAATAAACTCCAGTGCATGGAAACCAAGAATGGTGGCATCGTCAAGCATTTCATCGCTCATGCCATTGTTGAAGTAGTTCAGCAACAAGGTACGATTCAGAGGCCATGAGTCGATAGTCGGGTCAATGTCGAAATCAGAGGCAGCACCCATCAGGAAAGCCTCTGAACGCTCCCAGTTCAGACGAGCATCCTTGAAGTCGTCACATGCCTTGTTAATCTGCTCCTGTGTAATCGTGCTGATAGTCAGACCATTCAGTGTCTTTTCCAGGTCCTCCACGTCATCAGCCAGTTTGGTGTACGTTGGAATAATGACATTGTCAACCAGGTTATCTATTACCTGATACAGGTAAGCCTCCTGCATCTCTGACAGTTTGGAAGAGGCGATGATGCTATTTGCCATCGTCAACTCATCCACCAAGTCGGCACAACCGTCAATGGCAGCATTACCGAACTCTTTCTTACTATAGTTTTCAGCAACAGTATTAGCAGGGTAGGTATCTTCGTCTACCAGTGGAGTCGTGGTGACGATATTGAAGTCGTCATTTCCACCACCGCCACCGCCTCCATTGTCGTTGTTACTGTCACTACAAGCGGTAAATGTCATGGCACCCATCATCAGTGCCATTGCAAAAATCAATTTCTTTTTCATCTCTTTTCTATCTTTTAAGTTACATTGTTTTCTTTTTCAACTCATCAATCTGCTGTTGCAGTTCGTTGATGCGCTCGTTCAGTTGCTCTACGTCATACTGCTCTTGCTGCGCCAGTTTCTTGTGTCCAAGGTCAAACCATCCTTCATAACCGACACCGAAGTTCAGAGAGGGCTCGTCGTTATAGATTTCCTTGAGGAAACGATGAGAGTATTCAGCCTTTACCACCACCTGTTTGATAGGGAAGTAGTTAATACCGAAAGCCATGCGTTTCACTTCTGTGTAACCATAGTCTGTACCTTTGGTCTGACTGGCATAGGGGTTATATTGCTCATAACGTCCGAAGATATACATCTTCTGTTGGTGTTTGCGCATATACTGTATTTGCGAGAAGATGTCGTAACCAGCCTCGATACCCACAGCATAAGCATTCTTGCTGACAAAGGCAGTGTGCTTGTAGGGCGATTTGGAGTTCAGTCGGTTATACACATATTTCAGTTGCTCGGCATCACTAAGATAACCATAGTCTGCCTGTCCACGAACTATCCAGTTATGGGCATTGTAGGTGAAGTCAATAGAACCGACGGCCACCTTACCTTTGTATTCTTCATCCACGCCATTGGCATTACGCGGATAACTGTTGCCGATACTATGTCCATAGTAGCCGCTGAGTCCGATACGCAGACCAGGGACGGTATAGTTGTCCACGCGCAAGGCAATGCCGTATTTGTTGGCAATGTCAAACTCCAACGGAGACTTGTGTCCTTTGTGTATCCACCCTGTATTCGTGAAGTGATCAGCATTCAGGCCAGCCAGAAACTGTGCCTCATAACGGAAGTCCTTATAGCGTCCCCAGAAGGATATACCTGTCTGATGCCAAGTGGAAGGCATGATGGTGTTTTCTCCCTCAGGACGATAGACTGTGAAGAAGTTCAGGGGCTCATGATGGGCATTGTTCAGTCCTACAGGTACGACGATATGTCCTGCACGAATATTCGCCCAAGGAGCAAACGACTTCTGAATCCAGAACTGTTCCAGTTCCACTTCGCCGCCTTTCTCAGTCTCCTGTTCCCATTCACCGCCTTCTTCGTCTTCCTTCTCATACGCGATACCGTTACCGCCATGTTCAAACTCTATCTCTGTACCAAAAGTCCAACCTTTACCGAAGTCATATCCCAAGAAGATGACAAAATGAGGGATGTCGAAACGTCCGTGACTGGGATCGTCCTTATGCTTCTCTGGCTGACTGTATCTGCTGACATGGTCGCTATAGAAGTTACGCGAGAAAGCAATCTCACCATAGCCGCCCACTGTCAGGCGGTCGAAGAAACCACGTTGTTGTACACTATCTTTATCCTGTGCGTTGGCTATTGTCAAGCAGCACATTGTTACTATTAGAAAGATAACTCTTTTCATCATACAATTTTATTCAACAATTTCGCTGCAAAGGTACGTTATTTAGAAAATGTCTACAATACCTAAAAATGATGAAATTGTCTCAAAGTATTGTATAAGTCGTGTAAAAGCAGTACTTTTGCATCGTCAAAATATATTAATAAGGTATAAGGATATGAAGAATCTGAAGATGTATGAAGCCAGTGATAAGATGATTACACTTATCAAGGATAACTATAACCTGTTGCAGGCATTAGGGAGTTTCGGCATCAAACTGGGCTTTGGCGACAAGACCGTCCGTGAGACGTGTGAACTGAACCATGTGGATACCTATACCTTTCTGGCAGTGGTCAACTACACCATGAACGGATATACCGATTATGACGAGGACAAGCAGATAGATATCCGTACCTTACTCCGCTATCTGGAGGCAAGCCATACCTATTTCCTCGACCATCAGTTGCCGTCCATCCGCAGACAACTGGCTGAGAGTTTCGATGAACAGGACTCTCTGGGACATCTGATTATGAAGTTCTATGACGGCTATGCCCGCGAGATACAACGCCACATGAAGTATGAGGAGAAGACACTCTTCCCCTATGTTACCGCCTTGTTAGACGGCCGTCCCATGAGTAACTACAATGTGGAAACCTTCTCCAAACATCATGAGGCGACGGATAAGGCTTTGCGTGAACTGAAACTCATGATTATCAAGTATCTGCCCTCTGACCCGCAAAGCAACAATAAACTGACGGCGACACTCTATGATATCTATAATAATGAGGAGTGGCTGACACAACATGCTGAGGTGGAGGATCATATCTTCGTGCCTGCCATCCGTCGCTTGGAACAGGAGACGAAACAGAATGATGTGACGAAGAATATCTCAACGATGGTGTTTAAGAACGGACAGGATGCTAACGAGACACTCTCCGATCGTGAGCGTGACGTCATTATCGCCTTGGTACAGGGTATGTCCAACAAAGAGATTGCCGACCACCTCTGCATCTCCGTCAATACAGTCATCACCCATCGTCGTAATATTGCCCGCAAACTACAGATTCATTCTCCTGCAGGACTCACCATCTATGCCATCGTCAATGGCTTGGTCGATATCTCTGCCGTGAAGTTGTAGGATTCCTATAGTTCAATGTCCAGCGTCAGGTCGTTGGTGACGTCCTCGCGCTCTGTTCCATAGTTGCTTTTATCCTGCAACAAGCTGTTCACCATCACTTTCAGGTCAGCCGCCTTTTTCTCTGTCAGTTTCCCCCACGCTACGCCCATGTCGGCAGCGGCTAACAGTGTTGTCAGGATATCGGCTGCATCTTCGTTCTCTGGTTCATTACCTTCTGCATGGATGATAAGGGCTTGTGTGACGGTGGGGGCTATCAGCGCATAAGCCGAACCCATTGCGATTACCGCCTTCTCGATGGCTGTCTCAAGCCTGTTTTTAGCAACATGGACAAAGTCGTCTCTACCTTCCAGTTTCGAGATATGTCCTGTGGTGATGCTCATCTTTGAGAGGTCGTCACTCAGCGTCACCTCACGATAGTCGCAGGGATAGGATATCAGCGACCCCGTATTGACGTCATAGATAGCTTTCGATAGGTCGGCATTCCAGTCTTTCGCGATATCCGAGGTATGGATATGTCCTGTGAACACCACCTTGATACCTGCGTCAGCCAGTGTATTGCGTACTGTCTCGTAGTTCGAAATAACAGCCGTTTCCACAAAGGTATTCACACCCGTGAAGTGAGGCATCAGCGGATGGTGCATCATGGCGATGACACGCTTGCCGTTGGCTTTGGCGGTCTCAGCCTTTTCTTTGACCCAATTCAATGTCGTCGAAGAGACAATGCCTCTCCTTCCGCTGTCAATACCTATCACCACCAGTCCGTCGATAGGCTCACAGGCGTAGGTCAGCGTGGTCTCCTCACGCTCAGAACTGTTACCATAGCCGTAGTTGACATAGTGCTCGGCAAACCAATCGTTGTCGGCAACAGCAGCAGCCGTCGTGCTGACACCATTGTAATAGACAGCATTCCTGTTAGCACCCCGATCGTGGTTGCCAGGAATTACCAGCACTTGGATGCCTGAGGCACGTAACTCATTCAGTTTACTGATAACATACTCGTGGCTCACCTGCTCACCGTCTTTCGTCAGGTCGCCAGTAATCAGCACCAGATCAGGACTGGCAGTCATGATACGAGTCATCATCTCGTCATACAACAGCTGACTGTTGTCCACCATCTTACGTTCTCTGTTAAGATAGTTCGTCCATGCCGTTCCCTCGCTTTCCAGCAGTGATGGAGCCATCACGTGTGGGTCGGACAGCACCACCATCTTTTTCTGTGTCTGTGCACCAACTCCGCAGCATATACCTACCAGCAGGGTTATCAGGAGCAATACTCTTTTCATATTCGTAACCATATTTCGAAACAAAGGTACGAAAATTTCGGATAAGTGAGCGAAATTCATCTTATTTTTCTTTTGAAACAATTGCGACATTATAGAATTATTCATACCTTTGCAGTCACTATTCTTGTGTGTGATAACATGGAAACAGAAAAGACATTGATAGAACAAATGATTTCAACTATTCTGGACGACATTCACCAGAAAGGTTATTCTTTTATTCTCCCTTTCAGTATCGGAAAAGTTGAAGATCGCATGATGCTGTTTGCAAAAGAGCATCAGATAACATTAGCCAGTGATGAGTTATATATGAGTTCCAAACAACTGCAACATTGTATGAGAACATCAAAAGTCACAAAAGGATTGGTAGTGTCCGATGCCGACCTGATAGGTTTTCCTAAGAACCGTTTTCATATGAAACTCTACTATGATGGCGAATGTTTCATCTATACCGATGGACAATCTAAATTCATCGTCCATCCTAACTACAAAATGAAGATTAGTCGTGAATTGGTGGCACTGGTAAATTTTATCACAGCTACAAGAATTAAAGACCCTGCTGAATTCACTCTACCTAAATATCAGAAAATATAAAAAGCTGGCCACACGTGACCAGCTGTATTTTAGTGAAAGAAACCAAGCGGCAAGGTCGAATTGCTCATCATCTCTGCGTTTCCGCAGCCATGCCACCGTTCCGCACATCGTGGCTCTGCCTGGCTTCTCCTTTCACACTGCAAAGATAGTGCAAATCGAACAAAAAACCAAATTTTATTTGAGTTTTTTTGAGGTGCAGCCTATCTTCGACGAAGTCAGAGGTACGAAAATATTCTGAAACTACCAAGGATTTTTAATGTTCTTTTCAAAAACAACGTGTTTTCGAGATAAAAGTGGCTTACTTTCGAGGCGTTTGAACGTTACATTCACCTCGTTTGGAGCGTTCAAACTTCGCAAACTTTTTATACATTTTCGAAAAACACCTCCTCACCTCCTCCGAGATGCCTGAAATGCCGATGCACAAAGGGATTGAAGGGGAGGAGGTGTTTCGTCAACACCTCCTTAACACCTCCTTTTTTAGGCCACTTTCTGATAACAGATTTTGTAATAGGCTGCATGGTCACGATAGGTACGTTCGAAACCAAGTTCCTTCATCGCCAGCCCTAAGTGTACCTTAGTACTATGGTCACTCTTAAGGGAAGGATACTCCAGTTGAAGCACCTTGATGATATCAGCACTACTCATGAGGTCTGTTATATCTCCTTCCTGTGGTTTACGGAAGCATGCATTCACAATCTCTGCGATGTCCTTCTGCTCCATATAGTTCAGGTTCAGTTGCTGAATACGAGTCACCTCCTCGTTGTTAAACCAATAGGGAATCTTCAACTCCCTGATTTCATAGAGCACCTGCGCATACAACTGCTCATAGTCAATATCCCCCATATTGTCAATCATCTGGCCTTTGGAAATCGTCAGACAGATATAACGGCGACTGCCTGTAGCATCCGTCAAGGGATGCGGATTGTTGGTCGTTGCCACAAACGAGGCATAGCGAGGTCGATCTTCCTGACTGCACCCGAAGATGGGACGTCCATTCACCTTACTCTTCGAGAGCGTCTGCTTCAGAGCTGGATGCTGACTCGGACGAATGGCATCTAACTCGTCGAGGTTCACCAAGAGGTTGTTCGTCAGCGCCATTTCCTTGTCGAACTTGTTCGAGAGGTTCAGATGGTCAAGGAAGTACTGACGGAGATGCGAGGGCAGCAGCCTTGTCACGAAGGTTGTCTTGCCACATCCC
>CADCEW010000028.1 GCA_902800585.1 uncultured Prevotellaceae bacterium | reverse complement strand
TATTGGTTTTTACTTCTGACTTGTAGTGCCCTTTCGAAAGAAACTCGATGACATAACCTGCCAACTGGTCTGCAGATTCAAAGCCACCCTTTGTCATCAGACCATCAAAGCCGTCATCACCTCTGTACTCCATGTAATACAAACCATCGTCCAGTTTCTCACACGACATGGCACCCTTAACAAACGGACCAAACTCCATCCACATCAATACTCCAAATATGATAACCAGTCCTAATACGCCCAACAGTGCGATTTTAAATATTTTCTTCATTGCTGTTTTAATTAATGTTTATCTGTTAGACGTATGAACGATTCGAAAAGTTGCAACTATGACAAATAAACACACGGCATAAAGACTAATTAAAAAAAGAAGAGACAAACTTACGTCTATCTCTTTTTTGTACACCCGCAGGGGTTCGAACCCTGGACACCCTGATTAAGAGTCAGGTGCTCTACCAACTGAGCTACGGGTGCATCTTCTTATTTGCGGCTGCAAAGGTACTAACTATTTTTCATTCCTACAAACTTTTCAAAGACTTTTTTCAAAAAAAGTAAGAAAAAGGCTCCGAATAATTCTCGGAGCCTTGCTGTTTTATTGTTTCATAAGGGTTTACATGAAGGCAATGGACGATGCTAACCATAGACATCAGTTTAATAAGAATATTCAGGGAAGGACCTGAGGTGTCTTTGAAGGGATCACCGACAGTGTCACCGACGATACAAGCCTTATGGGCGAAAGAACCCTTGCCTCCGAAAGCTCCTTCCTCGATATTCTTCTTGGCATTATCCCATGCACCACCTGCATTCGCCATAAAGACAGCCAGCGTGAAACCACCAGCCAGTCCACCGACAAGCAGTCCGAGGACACCAGCAACACCAAGAATGATACCTACGAGGATAGGAATAATGATGGCGAGGACAGAGGGGATAATCATCTCATGCTGTGCAGCCTTGGTGGAGATTTCCACACAACGGCCATAGTCAGGTGTACCTGTACCTTCGAGGATGCCTGCAATCTCACGGAACTGGCGACGAACCTCTTGTACCATCTTCTCTGCAGCACGACCTACAGCCTCCATGGTCATACCACAGAACAGGAACGCTGCCATCGCACCGATAAAAGCACCGACAATCACTCTGGGGTTCATGAGGTTTATCTGGAAGTAATTCATGAAGTCGGGAATAGTAGCATCAGCAGCATTGATGGTCTGACCAGCTACGTTTGTCAGCGTATCACCTGCACGTTCCATCGCAATCTTGATTTCCTCGATGTAAGAGGCGAGGAGGGCGAGGGCAGTGAGGGCAGCAGAACCAATGGCGAAGCCCTTACCAGTCGCAGCGGTAGTGTTACCCAGTGCATCGAGGGCATCAGTACGATGGCGTACCTCTTCGCCCAACTGACACATCTCCGCATTACCACCTGCATTGTCGGCAATAGGTCCGTAAGCATCGGTAGCCAATGTAATACCCAGTGTGGAGAGCATACCAACTGCTGCAATACCGATACCATAGAGACCATGTGACAGGCTGGCTGATGACATAGAGAGGTCGAAGCCGTTGGCGCAGAGATAACTCATCATGATGGCAACACCAATGGTGATGACAGGAATACAGGTAGAGATCATACCTGTTCCAATACCTTTAATAATAACGGTAGCAGCACCAGTCTGACCTGCCTCGGAGATCTTCTGGGTGGGTTTGTAACTATGAGAGGTATAGTATTCCGTTGCCTGACCGATGATGACACCTGCAGCCAAACCAGAAATAACTGAGAAGGAGAGACCCAACCAGTTCTCAATACCTAAGAAATAAAGGATTCCGAAAGTGGCAATGGCGATGAGCACGGCACTCACGTTAGTTCCTAATGATAGTGATCGGAGAAGATCCTTCATCGTAGCACCTTCCTTCGTCCTTACCAGGAATATACCGAAGAGTGAGAGGAACACGCCAACGGCTGCTATCAGCATCGGGGCAATGACAGCCTTCAACTGTATCTCAAGACCTGCCACGCCAAAGGCAGCGGCGCCAAGGGCTGCTGTGGACAGTACACTACCACAATAGCTCTCATAGAGGTCGGCACCCATACCAGCAACATCACCTACGTTATCACCAACATTATCGGCAATAGTAGCTGGGTTGCGAGGATCGTCTTCAGGGATATCTGCCTCTACCTTACCTACGATATCCGCACCGACATCAGCGGCTTTCGTATAGATACCGCCTCCGACACGAGCAAAGAGCGCCTGTGTAGAAGCACCCATACCGAAGGTCAGCATGGTGGTGGTGATAGTTATCAAAGCCATTTTGTCGCCATCATAGACTAATGAGAGTGCATAGAACCAACAGGCGATGTCCAACAAGCCAAGACCTACGACGGTGAGACCCATGACGGCACCAGAACGGAAAGCCACTTTCAAGCCACCATCCAGACTCTTACGGGCAGCATTGGCAGTACGGGCGGAGGCATAGGTCGCTGTCTTCATGCCGAAGAAACCTGCCAAACCAGAGAACAAACCACCAGTCAGGAAAGCAAACGGTACCCAGGGATTCTGTACATGAAGCCCATATGCCATAAAGGAAAATAAGGCACAAAGGACAACAAATACGATGGCGACGACTTTGTACTGTTGTTTCAGATAAGCCATAGCACCTTTACGCACATAGAGTGCAATCTCACGCATACGAGGTGTTCCCTCATCGGACTTCATCATGGTCTTGAAGAAGTACCAAGCCATTCCCAAAGCTACAATAGAGGCAATGGGAACGAGCCAAAATACACTTGGAATATTCATACTGTTAAGTTATTAGTTCATAATTCATAATTCATAGTTCACATATGAGTTACTCTTCGCTACCAAACTCGGAGAGTTCTTCCGCTTCCTCGTCAGGATCGGCTTCTATCTCAAAAGTTGTGCGATAGTTCTCTTCGTTCATCTCATCCTCATTGAACTCATCTATCTCTTCCTCTTCTTCCTCCTGAACGTTGAAGGGTTCTTCTTCATCCGCATCTCCGGCATCGTCAAAAGTGTCGAACTTCATACGAGGCTTGATAATTTCTGGCTTTGGTTTAGCGAAGATAGCTTCAACCCATGCACCTTTGGACACTTCCAGTACCTCGTAACCATCAGCGACTTTCTTTTCGTACATGCCACCTTTCTTGTGTAAACGATCTTTGGGAAGGGTAGTGGTGGAGATATCAAAACCACTCTCGATGATATCCTGAATGGATTGAGAGAGGGAATCCCATCCGCCTCCGAAGTTACGCTCCAAGACTTCTATCAATTTAGTAGCAGAGATATGACGGATGTTTTCGTAAGTCAAATCTGTTACACGTAGGATGGGACGCTTACGGACTGCCCATAAGGTCTTTGTATTTTCATCAATCGTCACAAATCCGACTTTATATCCTTGTTTCTCATATGATTTCCGAATGGCAGGCGAATCTTCTTTTAACTCTTCCATACTGAAGGCCGAACGAATAATATCCACATAATGTCGTAAGTTATCCTTAATTTCCGCATCCTTACTACCACTGTTAAGCATTCGTAATACGTCATTTTCCTGAACGTCCCATACAGAACTCTTTGTCAGCGTTTTCAGATTAAGTGCTTGTTTTGAAGATGATTGTTTCATATTTTATCCTTTATTATTTTATTGATGATGCAAAAATAATACAAAAAAAACAATATCCCAAACGTTTATGATAATTATTTTGTATCTTTGCAAAGATTATGGCAGAACCATTAGCGGAAAGACTGAGACCAAAGACCCTTGATGACTATATTGGTCAGGAACATTTGGTAGGAAAGGGGTCTGTCCTGCGTAAGATGATAGACGCGGGGCATATTTCTTCTTTTATATTATGGGGACCTCCTGGAGTAGGGAAGACTACCTTGGCACAAATCATTGCGCACAAGTTAGAAACACCTTTCTACACGCTCTCTGCTGTCACCAGTGGCGTGAAAGACGTACGTGATGTGATTGAGAAGGCGCAAAAAGGACGATTCTTTAATGAAGCTTCACCTATTTTATTTATAGATGAGATCCATCGCTTTTCCAAATCCCAGCAAGACTCTCTGTTAGGAGCTGTAGAAAAAGGGATTGTCACACTAATCGGTGCTACGACAGAGAATCCTTCGTTTGAAGTTATCCGTCCTTTATTGTCCCGTTGTCAGTTGTATGTTCTGAAGTCTTTAGAGAAAGAGGACCTGCTGAAACTGCTGCATCGGGCAGTGACTGAGGATGTCTTTCTGAAAGAACGGAAGATAGAACTAAAGGAGACCGATGCGCTTTTTCGATATAGCGGTGGAGATGCTCGTAAATTATTGAATATCATAGAATTAGTTGTAGAAGCTACAGAAAAAGATGATACTATTATCGTCACGAATCAGCTGGTTGCAGAACGACTTCAACAAAATCCGTTGGCATACGATAAAGACGGAGAAATGCATTACGATATCATTTCTGCCTTTATCAAAAGTATAAGAGGTTCTGATCCGGATGCCGCTCTTTATTGGCTTGCTAGAATGATTGAAGGAGGTGAAGACCCGAAATTTATTGCCAGAAGACTGGTTATTTCTGCCGCAGAGGACATTGGACTGGCCAATCCGAACGCTTTATTGTTAGCGAATGCAGCTTTTGACGCTGTAGAGAAAATTGGATGGCCAGAAGGAAGAATTCCTTTAGCAGAAGCTACCGTATATTTGGCAACATCACCAAAGAGTAATTCAGCGTATTTAGGAATAGACAGTGCTTTGGAATTAGTTCGACGTACAGGTAATCAGCCTGTACCATTAGCTATCAGAAATGCGCCGACACAATTGATGAAAGAATTAGGTTATCATGACGGATATCAATATCCACATGATTTTCCCGGACATTTCACACCGCAACAATATCTTCCTGATTCACTTATTCATGAAAGAATCTGGCATGGACAACATTCTCCAAACGAAGAGAAACTATATGAACGAATGCTGAATTACTGGGGAGAGAGATTTAAAGAATAGTTGAAAGTTTATAGTTTAAAGTTTAAAGAAAAATGTTCTATTTATCATAACACGTATTCTTGTTTGTTTTGTCTATAATTGAATTAAAGATTTTTAAGAAAAATAATGAGTGTATGGAGAACAACGTATTAGTATTTTTCGTAATTTTGCATCGTTTTACGGTATTAATTTAGTACAGACGTCTGATTATCAGTTAGTTAAGGAAAAAAGAAGTTTTTATCAATGAGACAATTAAAGATTCAGAAAAGTATTACGAATCGCTCAAGTGAAGCACTGGACAAATATCTGGTGGAAATTGGTCGTGCTCCGCTGATTAGCATTGACGAAGAAATTGAGCTTGCTCAAAAAATTCGCAAAGGCGGTCCTGAAGGCGAACGTGCCAAAGACAAGCTTGTGACAGCTAATCTTCGATTCGTAGTATCTGTAGCGAAGCAGTATCAGCATCAGGGATTGACGCTGACTGACTTGATTGATGAGGGTAACATTGGCTTGATCAAAGCCGCACAGAAATTTGATGAAACACGTGGTTTCAAATTCATCTCTTACGCAGTATGGTGGATACGTCAGAGTATTCTCCAAGCTATTGCAGAACAAAGTCGTATTGTACGTCTTCCCTTAAACCAAGTGGGAAGCCTGAACAAGATTAATCATGAGATTAATAAGTTTGAGCAGGAAAATCAGCGGCATCCTTCTGTTTCAGAGTTAAGTGAGGCCACCAATCTCGACGAGGAAAAGATTGGACAGAGTCTGATGGCTGATGGTCATCATGTCTCTATAGACGCTCCTTTCCAAGATGGCGAAGACAATTGTATGTTGGATGTGATGGCCAGTGGTGACGATTCACGCACAGACCGACAGGTAGATCATGAGTCGATGGCTCAGGAGCTGAACACAGTCCTTCAGAAAGTATTGAAAGATCGTGAGATTACGATTATCCGTGAGTGTTTCGGTATTGGCTGTCACGAGAAAGGACTGGAGGAAATCGGTGATCGTTTAGGACTGACTCGTGAACGTGTCCGTCAGATTCGCGAAAAAAGCATTGCCAAACTCCGTGAATCAGGTAATGCGCGTATTTTGATGAAATATTTGGGTTAAAAGTTTGCTCCTTCAATATTATTTATTAATTTTGGAGGCGTGAATACAATAAAAAAGCAAATAACGTTGATGCTGGGTATGTTGTTATTCATGCCTGGCATTTGTTTTTCAAAGGAAACGTCTGATTCCATATTGCTTAATAAAATATGGAGTTATAGACGTAATTTCGCTCACAAGATTGGTGGCGAGAATCCTAATGTATATATACGTTATACCATCAATACAGAACGCCGCAACTTTACCCTATTCCTTATTCCTTCTTTCTTCTATTACGCACAGGGACAGAGAGAATTCTTATCTGAGACATACGGAAAGTTACGTCTATTAGAAGAAAATGACTACCGTTTAGACCGCCAAGTTGTCAGTAACACCGAGCCTCATGGCAACGAGATTACGGATGCATTTACAGACTACATCGTACCTGATGTCTATGGGATGACCATCTATAAAGACAAGATACTGTCACCATTTTATAGGAAAAACCGTCGCTATTATCGTTATACCATCCAACAAGACAGTACCAACATAGCTCAAGTGTCATTCCAACCATTCTTGAGACATACTCAATTAATAAAAGGTAACGCTACCGTTGACGTGAATACAGGGCGGATAATATCCGTTATCTTTGACGGAGAGTTTGACATGATAAAATTCCATGTGGATATCGTTCATGAATCAGATGGAAGCAATTCCGTATTACCACTACGATGTCAGTCCGATTTAAAATTCAACTTCTTAGGTAACCGTATCACGTCTCAATTCCTTGCCATATATAATTGTAAAGAGACGCTTCCGGATTCTGTCAGGAATGTGTCGGACAAAGCTAAAATGGATTCATTACGTCCTGTTGTGTTAAGAAAAGATGAAGAGGAAATCTATCAGCTTTTCTATCAGAATCAGGAAAAACAACTTGTGACTGCCATCAAGACAGACACTATCGAGGCTGACGTGATCGAGAATGACACTATTGAGGCTACCTCAATCGAGACTAACGTGGTCGAGAAAGACACTACTCAGAAAGAAAATCTCGTTAAAAAGGAAAAATCTGTTTCGAAATTCTTTCAAAAACTTGGAGAACGTATGATCTCCAGTACCAGATTAGAAAAAGGAGATGCCAGTTTCCGTCTCTCCCCTATTTTGAATCCTCAATATATCAGTTATAGTAAAAGTCGTGGACTCTCTTACAGAATACAACTTGGAGCCCGTTATAGTTGGAACAAAAACCGTTATCTGACCCTTACTCCACGTATCGGTTATAATTTCAAGATTAAGCAGTTCTTTCATCACACCTCCTTGAGGATGACCTATAATCCTAAAAGGAAAGGCTACGCAGAAATCATCGTGGCTAACGGAAACCGCATCTATAATTCGAGTGTGGTAGAGGCCATTAAAAATCAACCTAACGCGACCCCTGAGGACTATGAAGGAAAAGACTTGGACTACTTCAAGGATCATTATATCAAGGTACATAATAATATTCAAGTCTTCGATTGGCTGAATATTTTGGGTGGTGTTGTTTACCACATTCGAAGAGCCGTAAATGAGTCAGGCATGGAGGAAGAAAATATGCCAATTGTCTACAAGAGTTTTGCACCTTATTTAACTCTACAATTCACTCCATGGCGCAAAGGTCCTGTCCTTACATTCAATTATGAACATAGTTATAAGGGAATCTTTGGTTCCAATCTTCAATATGAGCGTATCGAGGCAGATGCCAGTTATAAGTTTAAGTTAGATAGGATGCGTCTGCTCAATCTGAGAGCAGGATTCGGATTGTATACAAACAGAAAAACCGCCTTCTTCTTAGACTACACCAATTTCCATGACCAAAATCTTCCTGAAGGATGGGATGATGATTGGACTGGGCAGTTCCAGTTGATTGACAGTCGATGGTACAACATATCCAAATATTATGTTCGTGGGCATGTCTCTTACGAGTCTCCCCTACTCGTCTGTTCTTTCTTTCCTATCATTGGCAGATATGTTGAGACAGAACGTTTATATTTGAGTGTGCTGTCTATTCAGCATACCCGACCCTATTCGGAACTCGGCTACGCAGTATCCACCCGTTTTGTGTCTATCGGTGCGTTCGCCAGTTTCTTGAGAGCAAAGATTCAAGAAGTCGGTTTTAAGTTTACTTTTGAGTTATTCAGAGACTGGTAAGCATGCAGAAACCCCTTGTCGTCTATAAAGCAAGTGCTGGTAGCGGAAAAACCTTCACGCTTGCCACAGAGTATATCAAACTCTTAGTACATAATCCCCTTAATTATCGTTCCATCCTTGCTGTTACCTTCACTAACAAGGCTACAGAGGAGATGAAGATGCGTATCCTCAGTCAACTCTATGGTATCTGGAAACAATTACCTGACTCTGACAGTTATGCACAAAAGGTACAAGAAGAAACTAATCTTCCTATGGAGACCATCCGACAACGCTCTGGAGAAGCGCTCCATCTCTTGCTGCATAACTATACTGGTTTCCGTGTACAGACCATTGATGCCTTTTTCCAGAGTGTTCTCCGCAATCTTGCCCGTGAACTGGAATTGACGGCAAACCTTCGAGTGGGACTCAATGGTGATCAGATAGAGGAACTTGCCGTTGACCAACTCATTGACCAACTCAAGCATACGGATATGATGCTGCAATGGCTGCTCCATTATATTATGGACAGTATTCAGGAAGATAAGAGTTGGAGTAATAATGATGAGAAAAAAACCAGTTTCATTCACGAGATCAAACACTTTGGAAAGACTATCTTCCGTGATTATTATAAGGAACATCGGAATGAACTCAATGAGAAGATGACTGAGGAAGGTTTCTTAGAACAATATACTACGACACTCCGACAGATACGCGAAGACGCCAAAGAACGAATGCTCACAATAGCATCCTCTTATTTCGATACCTTAGAACAAGAGGGATTTATAGTGACAGACATCAAGAATGGTGCTCGTGGCGTTTCCAGTTACTTCCAGAAAATCAAGAATGGACAGTTTGACCCTAGTGTTCTGAATGCCACAGCATTAAAAGCGATGGAGGCTCCCGAGAACTGGTATAAGAAAGACCATTCCCGTGCTGAAGAACTTCATGTACTGGCTGACCAGGTACTTATACCCATGCTTCGATATACAGAGGAAGAACGGGAAAAACAGTGGAACCTCTATCAATCTGCACAACTGACACTCCGTCATCTGAACAACCTCCGCCTTCTTCATAGTATTGAACAGAAAGTAAAAGACCTTCATGAAGAAGCGAATATCTTTTTGTTAGGTAATACCCACCATCTGTTACATGCCCTGATACAAGACCAGGACTCACCTTTTATCTTTGAGAAAATCGGAGCGCAACTCCGTCATGTGATGATTGATGAGTTCCAGGATACCAGTACTGTCCAATGGCAGAACTTCAAAGTCCTGATGCGTGAATGTATGAGTCATGCCGGATCTGAGAATCTTATTGTAGGAGATGTCAAACAGAGTGTGTACCGTTGGCGTTCTGGTGACTGGCGCCTACTTAATAATATCGACCAGCAGTTCTCATCAGAGATGATGGAGATAAGGCCTCTGCAAACCAACTATCGCTCAGAACGGAACATCATTGCTTTTAATAATGCATTCTTCACTGCCGCCGCCCGACAAGAACAAGAAGACCTGAGTGAGCGAGACCCTGTAGGTGCACAACAGTTGAAAGACGCTTATACTGATGTCTGCCAACAGATTCCAGACCATCGGGAGTCTTATGGTTATGTGGAAATACGCTTATTGCCTGCCACAAACTATCGTGAAAGGACGTTGGAGCAGTTGACAGAAACTGTCGGGACACTGATAGAACAAGGCATCTCCCCCGATAAAATGGCTATTCTTGTCAGGACCAATGACAATATCACACTTATTGCTGATTATTTCGCGCAACAGATGCCAGAGATAAATATTGTCAGTGACGAGGCTTTCCGCCTGGATGCGTCTGTGTCTGTGCGGCTATTGATAGATGCCCTTCGCCTACTCACCCACCCTGCTGATCTTCTGACAAAAGCCCAACTCGTCAAGACCTATCATCGGGAAGTCTTAGGTGAGGATTCTTCTGACTCCTTCTTATTGTTGCGGAATATCAATCCAGATGACCTGTTACCAGCATCCTATATCGCCCATTTTGACGAACTGCTGATGCTTCCCCTCTATGAGTTGGTGGAACGACTCTATGCTATCTTTGAGCTCCATCGCCTGAAAGACCAAAGTGCCTATATCTGTGCATTTTATGACTGTCTTACTGAGTTCACGATGGAGAACAGTACAGGCATTGATGCTTTCATTGAGACCTGGGAGTTGGAGTTACATCAAAAGACCATCCAAAGCGACGAACTGCATGGTATCCGTATCCTCACTATCCATAAGAGTAAGGGACTGGAGTATGACCATGTGCTATTACCTTTCTGTGATTGGCAGATGGAACGTGGTGAGACCATCTGGTGTGAACCGTCGGAAGAACCTTTCTGTGAGTTGCCTGTAGCTCCTATTGACTATAGCTCGAAGATGTTAGGAACAATCTATGAGAAAGACTACCTGAACGAGCATCTGCAACTGACAGTAGATAACCTCAATCTCTTGTATGTTGCCTTCACCAGGGCTTGCAAGAACTTGTTCGTGATAGGCAAACGGAAGGCAAAAGCTTATCGTTCCGCTATCATAGAGAAAGTCCTCCCTGAATTGGAACTTGATGGAATGGTACTGGAAGGTGTAGAAGACGAGCAGGCAGATATATTTTTCTCCTATGGTACACTCTGTGTTCATCAGGAGAAACAACAGCAACACACAGAGAACGTGTTCCTGCAACCCTTTGGTCAACTGTCGTTAGAGATAGAGACCTTCGACAGTAAGACAGAATTCCGGCAGAGTAATAAGAGCCAACAGTTTGTACAGGCAAACGAAGAGGAGGAAGACCAACAACAAGGATATGTCAAGATGGGCAGCATCCTGCATCATGTATTCTCCACTATTCGTACTGTTGCCGATATCGACGTTGCTTTGCGACAGTTGGAACAGGAAGGTATTCTCTATGACGATGAGATAACAGCAGCAAAAGTTTCCTCCATGCTTCGTAAACGACTGGAGAGTCCTCGTGTCAAGGAGTGGTTCTCTGACAAATGGACATTATATAACGAATGTTCCATCCTTTATACGGATGCCGACGGACATGTTTGTGAGCGTCGTCCTGACAGAGTGATGAGTGACGGACAGCGTCTTGTGGTTGTGGATTTCAAGTTCGGACATCCACGTCCTGAATATCAGGAACAGGTACGAGAATATATGACTCTGCTTCAGCAGATGGGACACCATCAGGTAGAAGGATATATATGGTATGTGTATAGCAATCAAATTGAATCCGTGAAATGAAGACGTTCTTAGAATACGTAGCCGAAGATATCATCAATAAGTACGGACACGACCTGTCACGTATTGCTATTGTCTTTCCCAACAAGCGAGCCTCCCTCTTTATCAATGAGTATCTCGCACGACGGGCTGGGCGTCCTGTCTGGAGTCCCTCTTATATAACAATCAGTGACTTATTCCGTTCCCTTTCCCCGTTGACGATAGCCGATCCCATCAAATTGGTATGTGACTTGCATCAGTCATTTGTCTCTTGTACGGGTATTGACGAGTCGCTTGATCGTTTCTATGGCTGGGGACAACTTTTACTCTCTGATTTCGATGATATCGACAAAAATATGGCAGATGCCGATCGTGTCTTTGCCAATCTGCGTGACATCCACGAACTTGACGACATCACATATCTGACTGATGAGCAGCGTACCATCATCCAACAGTTCTTCAGTAATTTCTCTGAAGACCATAACAGTGAACTGAAAGAGCGTTTCCTTAAGTTATGGAGCCATTTCGCAGATATCTATCATGACTTCAACAAACGATTGACGTCACAGGGATTGGCCTATGAAGGACTTCTCTATCGCAATGTCGTAGAACATCTGGAAGAATCTTTCGACACTCAACTCATTCCTGACCGTTATCTCTTTGTCGGTTTCAATCTCCTGCATAAGACAGAACAACGTCTCTTCAAGCACATGAGACAGGAAGGGAAGGCTTTCTTCTATTGGGATTTCGACCACTATTACATGCAACAGCATGAGGCTGGTTATTACATCTCGCAATACCTGAGCGATTTTCCCAATGAACTTGATACTCAAAACGATACAATATACAGGCAGTTTCAATGTCCGAAGGAGATTACCTATATCTCCGCCCCTACTGAAAACATTCAGGCACGTTATGTGAGTACATGGCTCAGAGAGCGTCAGCGATATGCAGACGGCAAACGAACAGCCATACTTCTCTGTGACGAACATCTGCTACCTGTCGTCATCCATAGTCTCCCTGCTGAAGTGGAGAAAGTGAATGTCACGACAGGCTATCCTTTGTCACAGACACCAGCCGCCTCACTGGTGAATCTCTTGCTGTCATTACAGACTGGCGGCAACAGTTACCGACTGATGAATGCCATCCGTCGACATCCTTATGCGAGATATCTCACCGACGAACTTCTGAAGAGTTGTGAGGCTGAGAATCTCTTCCAGACAGAAGCTGTCCTACAGTGGATAGCACATATCTTACAGCATGTAGCACAACAAGCACATGAGGATACAGAGACTACCGACAATAATACGGCCTTACGTGACGAGTCTTTGTTCCGTGCCTATACCTTAATAAACCGTTTGATAGGATTGGTAGGCAATGGCGACCTAAGTGTCAGTCTCCCTACCCTGCAGCGTCTTGTCATGCAGTTGATACAATCCACCTCTATTCCCTTCCACGGAGAGCCAGCAGAAGGTATACAGGTGATGGGTATCTTGGAGTCGCGCAACCTCGATTTCGACCATATTCTGGTATTATCCTGTAACGAAGGGAACATGCCTAAGGGTGTCAATGACAGTTCTTTCATTCCACATAGTCTGCGTAAGGCGTATGAGTTGACAACCATAGACCATAAGACTGCCATCTATGCCTATTATTTCCACCATCTGCTACAACGTGCTTCGGACATCACACTGGTTTATAATCATGCGACAGACGAGGGACATACTGGTGAGATGAGTCGTTTCATGCTTCAGTTATTGGTTGAGAGTGGTCATTCTATCCGACAGTTTACCCTGAAGGCAGGACAGCAGGCTGTCACAAGAGAGGCGGAACCTATTGCCAAGACGCCACAGGTTATGGAACTGTTGAAAGAGCGTTTCGCCAAGAAACCAGACACACAGAAAGCCTTGTTGACACCAACAGCTATCAACACCTATCGTCGTTGTCCGTTGAGTTTCTTCTATCGTTATGTTGGAGGACTCAAGGAAGCTGATGAAGATGAACTGCAGATTGACGACCGCATCTTCGGACTGGTGTTCCATGCTGCCTCCCAGTATATCTATGAGCAGATGATGCAACAGGGACATCGGATAGAGAAGGCACAGATACAACAGGTGCTCCAGTCAAAGATTGCAATAGAGATGGCTGTGGATAAGGCTTTCCATGACCAGATTCCCGATTTGAAAGTGTATCACGGACTGCAACTCATCAATCGTGAGGTCATCATCCATTATGTGCGGCAGTTGTTGGAGATAGACCTGCGTCTGGCTCCGTTTACCATCTATCATCTGGAGCATGAGGTGGTAGCCGACTGGATTATCCGTCAGGGCGACCACGAAATCACGACGACCATTGGTGGCACCATTGACCGTCTGGATGCCGTAGAGACAGATGGTGTGGAACGTATCCGTGTGATAGACTACAAGACAGGAGGTGGAAAGGTCACCTATTTACCAGATTTAGAAAGCATCTTTGAGTCAGGCGAAGGACATCATAACTATTATCTCCAGACCTTATTATATAGTTGTATCGTCAGAAAGGACTCAAAACTCAACAAAGAACAACTGCCTGTCAGTCCTGCCCTACTCTTCATCCAGCATTCTGCAGGTGAAGACTATGACCCTACCCTGTATTTCGGGAAAGAGAAGATTGTCGATGTGCAACCTTTTATGCAGCCATTTACAGAGATGCTGCATACCTGTGTTGACGAAATCTTCAATCCCGACGAGCCTTTTAAACCTGTCGAGGATGTCAAAACCTGTCGTTTCTGTCCTTATGCGCAGTTGTGTGGAAGGGGTTAGCGGTTCTTATGTTTCATGAACCACGCGTGCGTCAGCACGTTATACATCAGCAAGGCAATTCCAGACAATACCAAGGCAAGCAACATTATACTGAAAGGCAGTTGCTCACTCCAGCCATAAGCGACACCGATGCCGATGGCAAGACCAGTCTCCCAGGCAAGCATGAAGGTACTTTGTGAAGTACCACGCTGACAATGGCGACTGAGTTTGATGAAGAATAGCAGGAAACGGGAGCCGATGATGCCCGTTGCCATTCCCGTAAATGCTGATGAGATATACGAGGCAGCCTCAGTATGTTGTGTCAGCATGATGAGTTGGGCAGCAATCAATAAAATGAGACCTGTGACAACCTCACTCTTCAGTTCTGCATCCCTGAACATAAAGCGTTGGGCAAGCAAGGCAAGCAGAAAACCTACCATCAGCATACCATAGGCAACGATATCCATCTGCACCAACATCATACCCAAAGCCAAGGTAATCAACAACAAGTTGATAAACAAAATCCAACCTTGTCCTAACATGAAACGGTCGTTGCTGAAAAGATGGGTATGTTCTTCTGGAGCACGGAATGGGAATTCCACCAGACTAATCAGGACTAAAGCAAAAGCAGCACAGCCCATTGCCACCATGATAACAGTATCAAAATCCCAAAGGCGCAGGATGATAATACCTGCCAAGG
Source organism: uncultured Prevotellaceae bacterium (assembly GCA_902800585.1). Lineage (GTDB taxonomy): Bacteria > Bacteroidota > Bacteroidia > Bacteroidales > Bacteroidaceae > Prevotella. Next base: position 11,776 of record CADCEW010000028.1, on the reverse strand, counting down.
GACCCAGTGAAAGAGCAAAGCGACCAAACCATGAGGCACTGTGATTGGCTTCTGTGCGCTGATACGACTCACAGGTATCTATCACCAATGTACTGGAGAGCACCATCTGCGCCAGTCCAAAGGCAGCACCCAATACGAGACGCTGTAACAGGATAAGCCAGAACTCTACAAACTCACTCTTCAGCGTATCGATATACCAGAGGCATCCTAAGCAGGCGACAAGTGCCAGGATGGCCCAATGATACACCATATTGCGACGATAACGCTGTACCAAGAATGAACAGAACGGTCCTAACAGATAGAGTCCGAAAGCAAAGACACCCATAGACATACCTGTCTCCACTGGCGAGAAGTTCTCCTCTTCCATTAGCCATACTGGTAAAACAGGGATGAGCATATAGACTGACATCGACAGAAACAGATTGGCAACTGCCAACTGCCAGAACTCCCGATGCCAGAGTTTTATTTGTACAGGTGTGTTTTGACTATTCATTAATAAGATTCACTCTCATTCGGGAAATCGCCGTTCTTTACGTCAGTGACATAACTACCGATGGCATCTGTCATGACGGTATTCAGGTCGGCATAACGACGAAGGAAACGGGGTGAGAAACCTTGTGTCATTCCCAGCATATCGGCAATAACGAGAATCTGTCCGTCCGTTCCATTACCTGCTCCAATACCAATTGTTGGAACTTTGATTTCATTCGATACTTCGGCTGCAAGTTTAGCTGGTACTTTCTCTAAAACGACAGAGAAACAACCGATTTCTGCTAACATCTTCGCATCCGAGATAAGTTTATCTGCCTCCTCCTGTTCCTTGGCACGAACAGCGTATGTTCCAAACTTATTGATACTTTGTGGCGTCAGTCCTAAATGTCCCATCACAGGAATACCTGCGTCCAAGATACGCTTTACTGTATCGACAATCTCTACACCGCCTTCCAGTTTCAGGGCATCACAACCACTCTCCTTCATGATACGGATGGCATTACTAACACCTTCTGCGGCATTCACCTGATAACTACCGAAAGGCATGTCACAGACAACCAAAGCGCGATTGACAGCCTTCACCACAGAACGGGCATGATAAATCATCTGGTCAACAGTCATAGGCAGTGTCGTCTGGTTACCTGCCATCACATTCGAGGCTGAGTCACCAATCAAGATACCGTCAATACCAGCACGGTCAACAATACCTGCTGTTGTGAAGTCATACGATGTCAACATGGAGATTTTCTCTCCCTTCTGTTTCATCTCAATAAACCTGTGCGTTGTCACTTTACGTGAGTCGCTAACTAAATATCCAGCCATATCTAATAAAAGTTTAAAGTTTAAAGTTTAATGTTTAGAGTTTAAAGTATAGAGTTTAATGTGAGCGTAATTCTTAATGACTTCGTCACATAGTGGACGAATGTCCTCTGCTTTGTTTGTCGTTGCGAGTCCGACCACTCTCATACCTGCTGCCCTACCCGCCTTCAGACCGTTGAAACTGTCTTCGTACACCACACATTCCTCAGGTTTTGCACCAAAACGGGCTGCGGCTTTCAAGTAACAATCGGGATGAGGTTTGGAATAATCGAAGTCCTCCGAGGTCAGAATGGCATCAAACAAGGTCTTGAACTCTGGATGTTGCCGATAGACACTCTCCATCTTCAGTTGATTGGAACTCGTCACCACTGCTGTCTTCACGCCTTGCTTTCGCAAATCATGGATGAACATCTCAAAACCATCTATATACGAATAGTCCATCGATGCCTCGTATGCGTTCAGACGTTCTGTTATCAAGGCTTGCTTCTCTTTCAGAGGACCACTGAACCATGCGTCGTATATCTGATCCAGTGTCTGTCCTTTTATCTCGTGTTCCAGTCCTGGATGCTCCGGATGAAACTCCCTGCACTGTGCTCCCCAGAACACCGTGTACTGCGGCTCCGTGTCGAACACGACACCATCCAGATCAAACAATGCAGCCTTCACCTTTCCCATTATCGGGGTGCAAAGGTACGAATAAGTGAGCAAAAAGCCAAATATATTTGGACTTTTTCGAACGAGAGTACCTTCGACCGTCAGGTCAAAGTTAGTGCTTTTATTTCACAAGCAAGAAAAAATCCGTAGGATTTCACTCCCACGGATTATCATTATTACATTTTTAAATTTTTAAATTATTACATTGTACGAAGTCCTTCGTCCTTAGAACGCATAAAATCCAAAGAAATAAAGCACTGCCACCTTTCGGGCATCCTTAAAGCCAGGGGCACGACCAACGACTGAGCCGCCCTTCACGACATCACCATTGGAACGAATCTGACCAGCCACAGAGCCGCCAACCCATACGTTGCCGTTCTCCACCTTACCTACGATGGAACCACCCTTACGAATGTTGTTGCCTTCCAGTTTGCCAGCCACGCTACCGCCGACCCAGATGTTGCCTTTATTATCGAACTTACCACGGTTAGAGCCGCCTATCCATACCTCGTCATTAGCGCGTATCTCACCACAGACGCTGCCACCCTTCCAGAGTTTCACTGCACCATTCGATGCTGCCTGGTTAGCCTTAATGTTGGCAATCTGCATTTGGCGGTTATAGTTAGCGCTTTCAGTGTTACGCTTCGATATCTCGTCGTACTGTCCTTTGAACTTCGTCAACTGCTCGTTCGTGACGATAAGGTTGAAGAGGATGAAAGTCTGTATCTGCTTATCCATATTACCTGCCGAGCGAGCCACCATGTCGTTAAAGACATACATGCCGTTGCCATCCATCTTACCATACCACTCACCGTTACGAGTCACATTACCTGTCTGTGCATCGTACTTGATGCCTTGCGTCTGAGCCGTATTCATCGTTCCGTCAGGCAGTATCTCACCGATGCGACGACCATCCTCTGCCACCACTGAGCCATCACTCTTGAACGTGTAGGTGTGCGACACCTGATAAGTATCCCCTGACTTACCCATCTGTTTGAACTCACGCGTATTGGGATACCACTCACCCAAAGGATTTCCACTAGCATAATAGAGGAGCACTTTATCACCTTCACTGACAGTCGTTGTCGTCTGTTTTGGACTTTGTGTCTGGTTCGAACTTTGCGTCTGTTTGTAAATAGCATTGGTGGCCTTCTGTTCAGCCGTCCTCTTTGCCTTGTTCAGCAATCCGCCGAACTGTGCATTCACACTGACGGCGCAGCCCATCAGCACTGCCGTCGCCATCACGATACGTACAATCTGTTGTTTCATGATCAATTAGTTTTAAGTTACAATATCTTTTGCGAAGGTAGTCAATTTTCTTTTATTACGCAAGTTTTTAAGGAAAAAAGTATTACACTTCTTATTTTAAATCTAAAATAAGATCGCATAAACTCTGAAACTACTTTCATACTTTTACCATCGGTTACCCATTCAAAAGAGTCTTTCTTTGCTCTATACTCATTTTTTTGTATCTTTGCTGCCAATAGACAAAATGATATGGAACAGAAATTCAGCAAAAATAGCATTGACCTTCAGGCGCTACGTGAGTTCTGTGAACGAGAAGGCGAAGTGGTAGTTTACCGCAAAGGTGATCAAATGGAGCGCGAGGGTGACCCTGCGCGTTGGTTTGCCTTTGTCACAGAGGGTTGCTTCAAGTATGTAACACATGGCATCAGTGATGACAAGGAACATATTACGTGGTTTTCTTTTGCGGGTGAATATGTGTGTGACTATCCCCGTTCACTTTATGGTCGTCCTGCAAAGTCCACGATAGAGGCAATGATGCCCAGCCGAGTGCTAAGAGTCAATGGAGAACAGTTGATGCAGTTCTTCGGTCATAGTATTGAGACAATGGAACTGCGTGCCGTCATTGGTGAGCATATCCTCTGTCAGTTCCATGAACGCTACCTCGACCTCCATCGTGCCACTGCTCGCGAGCGCTACGAATTATTGTTACAACGTTGTCCTGGCATCGTTCAACATCTGCCGTTAAATGCCATTTCATCTTTCCTTTGCATCACTCCTCAGATGCTTTCCAAAATCCGCAAAGACATTACCTTTGCATGCAATGAGTCTTTATCATAAAGGCTCTCTTGATTATTAATAATTATGAGCGTCATCCGTCGTGATGACGGTTGGCGCTTAACATATAAAGAACTGTTATTAAGGATATAAAGCAAAAAGAATATGAAAACTAAGAAACACTTCAAACGATTCCTGATATTGATGACTATGCTATCGGTTGCAACCTTCGGGATGGCTCAGACTGACAGTACAACGGTTAATAACGATTCCATCACATGGGACCAGGAACTGGAAGGTGTTACTGTTAAAGCCCAACGTCAATTGATTAAACAAGACATTGACCGTATAGGCTACGATGTGCAGGCCGATGAGGAATCAAAGACGTTAACAGTCCTCGATTTGTTGCGTAAGGTGCCGATGGTAACCGTTGATGGCGAAGAGAATATAAAAGTAAAAGGAAATAGTAATTTCAAAATTTATAAGAATGGGCATCTTGATCCCAGCCTTTCCAAGAATGCGAAGGAAATCTTGAAGTCCATGCCTGCCTCGATGGTGAAACGTATCGAAGTCATTACCGACCCAGGAGCACGTGAAGATGCCGAGGGTGTGAATGCCATCTTAAACATAGTGATGATGGATGGTCGTAGTTTCAATGGTGTCACAGGAGGAGTTAACCTCTCTTATAGTACCACAAAAGCACCCAGTATCAGTGGAAACATAACAACGCAATTCGGTAAGGCGATTGTCTCAATTGATGCAGGTTATAACAAGATGACGGAAAAGAGTTCCGAGAGTATCCGAGACACGGAACGAACCTATCTGGAATCAGGCAGAACGTTGAAATCACATACAGAAGGTTCTAACCCTGGCGACATTTTCTACACAGACCTTAGTGCCAGTTACGACATTGATACGCTCAATCTGATATCTGCATCATTCGGAGGCTATTTCTATAAGATCAATGTTCAGGGCGGTGGTCCAACAGCCATGTATGACGCCAATCAGCAACCTCTCTATAGTTACAACGAGCATTACTGGATGCCTGGCTACAAACATCACTCATGGAACGGACGGTTGGATTATGAACATAAGACCAAACGTGAAGGCGAAAAGCTGACTTTATCCTATATGCTTGCCCTGACCCGTCAGCGTACAGAACAGGAAAGTAATTTTACTGAGATTGTCGGTAACCCTTTCAGTTATACAGGCTATCTTATCAACAGCAAGGAGAACTTCACGGAGCACACCTTTCAGGCAGACTATATCAGGCCACTTTGGAAAGGACATAAGTTAGAAGTAGGCGGCAAGTATATCAATCGTCAAAACAGTAGTCATTCGACTCAGTCATTTAATCAGTCGCCTCAGCCACCGTCTTTTGATACAGAGTTTGAACATACCACACAGGTGGCAGCCATCTATACTGACTATCACCTGACGTTAGGCAAATGGTCTGCCCGTGCAGGATTACGCTATGAATACAGTTATATGAAAGCTCATTATCCTGACGGAAAGAGTACAGACTTTAGTGACCGGTTGAACGACTGGGTACCTCAGGCCAGCATCAAGTATCAGATTAATGATGCTAACTCACTGAAACTGAACTATACCACCAGCATCTCCCGCCCTGGTATTTCCTATCTGAATCCTGCAGTCACTGAAAGTCCTGAAGGGGTTAACTTCGGAAACGATCATCTGACCAGTTCACATCAACAGTCCTTGACCTTATTATACATGTATGTATCGCCCCGCCTGACTTTACAACTGGCACCTATGTACCGATTCTACAATGGAGGTATTGGCGATATCCATTTTGTCAAGGACAACAAAATCTACAGCACCATCGACAATATCGAACGCTTGCGCCGCTATGAAGTAGAAACCTATCTGCAATGGAAGCCTTTTGACAAGACAACCATTGTCTTCAACGGGAATTTCCGCCATGACAGTTATAAGAATCCCAGTCTGCAATTAGAGAATTCCGTTTGGAGTGGATTCTATTATGCGTCCTTAACACAGAAACTCCCATGGAAACTGAGGCTGACCATTAGTAGCTACGGACAGATTGGTCATGAAGCTTATAATGTCTATGGCTATTCCAGATCTTATTTCAGCTATAGTGCAGCCTTGCAACGTTCTTTCCTCAAGGAAGACCGTCTGACATTACGCCTCTACGCTAATATGCCCTTCAATAAGTATTACCATAACGAGTCTGTCACCAATCAGGGTGATTATACAGGAGTCAGCAAGCACGATTACCTTGGACGCAGGTTTCAAATCAGTCTTTCCTACCGTTTCGGCAAACTCAAGGCCAGCGTAAAGAAAACTGAGACCACTATCGAAAACAGTGATGTGGTGGGAGGCATCAGCAAAGGACAATAATCAAAATAATAAGGAAATCTCTAAAACGAAATGAATATGAACAAGAAAGCCATCATCACCATCCTGCTCGTCCTCGTAACAATGGCAGGAAAGGCACAGGAAGAACGTATTGACACAGTGATCCCAAAGTTCTTTTCCAACGGCTATTTCTTCCGCGAAATGCCACAGTTGCCCGATGGTGAGAAAACCATATCGCGACAGAAGGACAAGGAGGGTAACAGCGTCATCGTCATCAACGTCAACGCCACGCTACCCAAGTCAGTCATTCGCAAGGCTATTCCCCGCGAACAGGTTCACAACGCCGACCAGTTCCTAAGCGGTCTCAATATGATGGCCACGATGACTTCGCTAACACAGGCTGGCGTCAAGACAGACGGCACATGGTATTCGCCCAAGGAGGGTGAGCCGTTCCCGCAGTTCTCGGAGACAGACATGGACGGACGAATATGGACGAACGATAGCGTAAAGGGGCGCGTCATGGTGATTAACCTCTGGTACTCTGGCTGCGGACCCTGTCGTGCAGAGATGCCCATCCTCTCAGAGTGGAAGGAGCAATTGCCTGGCGTGATGTTCTTCTCCGCCACCTACCACGATGCTGAGACCGCCAAACGCATTACCGACAAGCACCACTTCACATGGACGCACCTCGTCGAGGCAAAGGACATGATGGCATGGATTGGCTATGAGGGTTTCCCCCTCACAATCGTCGTCGATAAGAAAGGTGTTGTCCGTCATGCCATCCACGGCACCAACGAGACGAAGCGCGAGGAACTATTAGTAAAGATCAAAGAGGCCGAGGCGGAATGAAACCATATACTAAGTATGAAACTACTTTCATATTTTCTCCTTCGGCATCCGATTTATAGGTTTTCCGAAGGCTTTTAGTGTTATTTTCCGTAACTTTGCCATATAACCTCTAAAACAAAATGATTATGAACAAGCAAATCATCATCACCTTTCTGCTTGCCTTCCTTGCAATGGCAGGACAGGCACAAGTATCAAATTACACTGTCAACGGCATCTTTCCAGAAATGACTGAGGCTATGGCAAAACAGGGTATCAGTTTCGATACTGTGAGTATTGTAAACCCTGCGACGAAAGAACTGTTAGCGAAGCAGGCTGTCCAAAACGGGAAATTCACGATTCGTGGAGAAGTCGGAAAACCATATTATGCCCTCATTGGCGTATGTGTGTCTTCGCTTGTCAACGGAGAAAAGCGACAGAGAAATATCAGAGTTCCTATCATCATTGAGCCAGGTGAAATAACATTCGATGCAACTGGCAGGACTCCAATACTCCGAGGCACACCACTCAATGAAGTTGTTTTTGGAGTTTTTGCAAAAAGACAAACGACAAATGACCCGCAGGAATTTATAGAAAATATCAAGCAACTCGTCCAACAGCATAAAAATGATGCTGCTGCAATCCCATTGTTACTGATGTTAGATGATAACATGATAGAGCCTGAGACCTTATTGTCACTTATCAATCAAAGTTGTGCTGAGGTGCAATATCATCCAAACATCGTAAAAGTAAAGAAAAAGGCAGAAGCAGCATTGTCACAGAAAGAAGGCGAAATGTTCAAAGACTTTACTGTTGAGTATAACGGAAAGACTACACGACTTTCTGACTTCGTTGGGCGTGGCCAATATGTACTTGCAGACTTTTGGGCCTCGTGGTGTGGTCCTTGCCGACAGCAGATTCCAGACTTGATTAGCCTCTATCAACAGTACAAGGAGAAGGGACTGATAGTGCTTGGCATTGCTTTCCGCGACAAACCTAAAGAGACAGAAAAAGCCATCCGTGAACTCGACATCCCATATCCGCAGATTATCAATGCTAAGGATATTCCTGCTAAAGTTTACGGCATTGATGCTCTCCCCCACACCATCCTCTTCGCACCTAACGGCACCATCGTCGCACGCAATATCTATGGGGATGAGCTGAAAGAGAAACTCAAAGAAGTATTCAACGATAACAAATAACTTTAAACGACTATGAACAAAACTATTATTACTATCCTGCTCGCCCTCGTCACAATGACAGGGCTGGCACAGACAAAGACAGCAACTGTCACTGGTTATTCACCTGCTCTGAAAGACGGCACGCTGGTGCTGGCCGGTACTGGCACTATTGGAAATGTTGTGGATACCGTCCAAGCTGGACGATTCGCCTTCACACTACCAGTTGAAGAACTATCCAGCGGCTTTCTCTCTTTAGTAGGCGAAGGCTGTCCCAATTTTTCTCTCTCCCTCATGATGAAGCCTGATGTGACTATAAAACTGACGGGTACAGACTGTATCTACCCACTTTGGAAGGTGGAAAGCCCGATTCCTGAGCAACAGACGCAGAACCGTATTACGGAGTATTGTCGTGACGTGATAAAGGAACTTATTCAGATTGTAGAGAACAGAGATAGGGTTAAACTTGACTCTATCAACATAGTGTTTGTGAAACAGGAGATAGACATCCTGTCCACACTGCCTGTGGACGCTGCTTCTTTAAATGCCCTGTGGCGCATATCAAGACCGCTGATTAACATGAAAGACTTCCCATACACGGAAGAGTTGAAGAGTCTGGAGAAGTCTTTCGCAGCCCGTGCACCGAAAGGATTTGAAGATCAGTTGGCAGAGATTCACACCTATATTTATCCTCCGCAAATCATACAGGTGGGCGAAGAGGCCGTTGATGCCGAACTCTTCGATATGCAAGGCAACAAGCATCACCTCCTTGAAGGCATGACGGATGGCCGATACCTGCTGCTCGATCTCTGGGGTATCGGCTGTGGCCCGTGCCGGATGGCTGAACCAGAGATGAGGGAAGTCTATGGGCGAATGAAGGATAAACTGGAAATCGTAGGCATCAATGAGGACAAACTCTCCTCATGGAAAAATAGCGACTTCAGTAAGCGCATCGTTTGGAAGAACTGGAACGACGGCAAGATGGGAAGCAGCATCAGCAGCAGATATTGCGACAAAGGTGCCGTGCCTTATTACATTTTGATTTCGCCCGACAAGCGCATCGTGATGAAGAAATCGGGTTATTATACTGGAATGTTCTTAGGTTTGGCAGATGCCATAAACGGATTCTGCATCAAGCAAGACAACAGTGCCAATTTCGAGTTATCCATTCGAAAAGTAAAAGCCAATGCCAACGGTACCACTGTCAGTTTCCGCTATTATAGTCATAAGGAATATGGGTTCCGCATCGTCAAAGATTCCTATCTAGAGGCCAACGGCAAGAAATATAAAGTGACAGCAGCCGACGGAATTACGCTTGATGAGACCAATTATACCACCATGAAAGCAACAGATTCAACGGAAGACTTTCTGAGTGGCTTGAGTTATTCTGACTTCACGCTCACCTTCGAGCCGTTCGACACCATCCCAACTACCTTCAACTTTAAGGAGGGCGACGGACAAGGTGCCTTCGCCATCCGCAATGTTTCAGTAGAATAAGCAACCATGATCAAGAAAGCTATCATCACCATCCTGCTCGCCCTCGTCACAATGACAGGGCTGGCTCAGACAAAGACTGCAACTGTCACTGGTTATTCACCCGCACTGAAAGACGGTACGCTGGTGTTTGCTGGTACTGGTGGCTCGTCACATGTTGTAGATACCGTGCAGGCCGGACATTTCGCCTACACCCTGCCCGTTGAAGAGTTCACCGAAAGTTATCTCTCTCTTATAGGTGAAGGCTGTCCTAATTCTTATACTCTAATCTTCCTGCGTCCCGATGTGACTGTGAAAGTGACGGGCAATGACTGCCTTAACCCTTTATGGAAGGTGGAGAGCCCGATACCTGAACAGCAGACACTGAACCGTTTAATTGAGCATTGTCACGATGTGCTGACAGAAAGAATGCAGATGGACTTGACTAATGCACCTCGGGAAAAACAAGACTCCGTCGCGATGATATGGATGAAGCAACAAATGGATATTCTGCCCTCACTGCCAGTAGATGCAGCGACAATCCGTACATTATTGGACATATCCGAAACGGCAATGATAAAAAAGGGCTTCCCACACATGAAGCAGTTGAAAGAAGTGGAAAAGACCATCGCCGCCCGTGCCCCAAAAGGATTTGAAGAGAAATTAGCAGAGATTCATTCCTATGTCTATGCGAAAAATGAGCAGCAGATTGCCGAGGAATTGTCCGGCAATGAGACCGTGTTCTTCAAGAAATACGACGATGTGGCGCCTGAGAATATCCTCCAGACCATCCTTGACAAGTATAAGGGCAAGGCCGTGCTCATCGACATGTGGGCCACATGGTGCGGTCCCTGTCGTGCAGGCCACAAGGCAATGGCATCCATGAAAGAGCAGATGAAAGGCCAAAACATCCAGTTTGTCTACATCACCTCGCCCTCGTCGCCTCCAACCACTTGGTTAGGAATGATTAAGGATATCTATGGTGACCACTATTACCTGACGGAAGAACAAAACAACTACATCCTCGATCACTTCGAGTCCGTAGGCATCCCCACTTACGCCATCTACGACACCCAAGGTCATCAGACCTACAAGAATATCGGTTTTCCAGGCACTGATGTCATCCGCAAAGAATTAGAAACAGCAAGCAAGTAATATGAACAAGAAAGCTATTATTACCATCCTGCTCGCCCTCGTCGCAATGACAGGGCTGGCACAAGAGATTAAAAAGAACGAGACAACCATCAACGACTACATCCCTTTGCTCAATTCCAAAGGCTATCAGGCATACAGTTTCGATGTTAGTGCGATAAAAGGTCGGAATGTAGAAATCTACTGCAGGGAATTTGTGAATGGGAAAGAAGTTGATGACTCTCCTCGTCTCTTATTCCCATATTATTTTGAGGCAAGGGGTGACAAACTGATTATCGGTTTTCTTCCTTCAGAAACAGACTCTTTAGCCCAGTATTGTTTCAGTTGGGAAAATACACTTTCCTACCATTCCTCGTTGAAACTCAAACAAATCTATTGGGAGAGTGAAAACAAGTATATTTACTCATACAGGTCGGATCCTTTCGAATCCACATCGCCATTAAAAAAGGAAGCCTTCATTCCACTCGTGTATTATTCTTCATTCTGGTATGATGCGAAGGATAAAGTAACCCGCTGTTGCGGTAGTATCTCTGACATTACCCCAAATAGTCCTCATTACTACATCCTCGGAATAAAATACTATTAGTTAGGTGATGTACAAGATGTTTGTGAAGTTTGAACGTTACAAACGGGGTGAATGTAACGTTCAAACGCATCGAATGTAAGCCACTTTTGGGTCGAAAACACGTTGTTTTTAGATTGAGAAAATTACGAATTTCGCAAAAAACACCTACCCTCCTACCCTAAAACTCTTGAAATGCCGATAAATAAAAGGATTGAGACTAGGTACCTGTTTGGCAAACACCTACCTAACAGGTACC
>CADCEW010000027.1 GCA_902800585.1 uncultured Prevotellaceae bacterium | reverse complement strand
TCTTATGGATGGGAGCCTGTGCGCAACCCATGATGAGGCCCCAAGGCCCGCTGAATGAGTTTTCTGCAATAGAGGGTACTTCCGCCTTGCAGTATAATCTGCCTATGGAGAGGAATATAGAGTCACGCGCCGGATTTGGCCCTGCTTTTTATATCTTCCCTGATCAGAAGCTGGATAATGTATCTGCTTTAGCGTTGGCAAAGGAACTGAAGGTAATAGAAATGGCTGCTGAAAACGGTGGCAGAATTAGTGTGGTGAATCCTGTAGGCGACAAGTGGCAGGCTTCTGACGTACAGGCTTTCCGTGAACTGATAGGTAAAGGTGGCCCTGCCACTAACATTAAGGTGGTGGGCATTGGCAATGGTGCTACTTTCGTCAATCAACATTTGGCTGCTTCTGACTTGACGGGTGCCATAGCTGGCATCGTTTCTATTGGTGGTGCTCCTGGTAAGGTCTGCGCACTGCCTGTCCCCACTTATGTCGGTGGCAAGAATGCAGCAAAAGTGGCCAAACCTTATCAGAAAACCAGTGATGCCGCTCCCAAGGATCCTTTGCAGCAAATAGTAGTGAATGCTGATGCTAACGCTTCTGAAGCTATGTTGTTGGCTGATGCTTGGGATAAGGTGTTGAGTGCCAACTATCGTTACAACAACCTCTATCGCACGTTCTATATGAGCCGTGGTATTGATAACCCGGAAGGTGTGAAGACTTTCGAACTTGTTTCATACCCGATGTTCGATAAAATGGGCATCCAGCGCAATGTAGTACAACATCCTGTAGTGGATACCAATGCGGCAGGTGGGGTAGAGAACCCTAATAAATATCTGTGGTATGAGTATCTGCCAAAGCAGGTTCAAAATGCAGCTAAGGGTACTGTGCCATTAGTCGTGATCCTGCATGGTCATGGGAACGATCCTCGCACACAAAGTGAGACGGCTGGATTTGTGGAACTGGCAGCTGAAGAGGGCTTCATGGTAGTAGAGATGGAGTGGCAGGGCAGCAATGGTTTCATCGCTATGGGATTGGATGGCATTGAGGCTGTTATCAGTGTACTCAAAGAGAAATATCCGCAGATTGATGCTTCACGTATCTATTGTGAGGGTTTGTCTGCTGGGGCCATGACCAGCAATATGCTGGGCGTGCGTAAATCGCATCTCTTTGCTGCCGTAGCTGGCCATTCTGGTGGCATCTTCTCTGGCAACGGACTTGGTTATTATGGCTATGGCAGTGAGCCTTTGATGAATGAGGCCATTCAGAAGCGTGGCTATGTGGAAGTGGGCTATTGCTCTGTGGCTGGTACCCATGATGATGTGATATGTTACTTGCGTCCTGACAACTGGCAAGGAAACCCTTATTTGAATGTTTGGCGCATCTATCAGACGATTAATGATATGGAGGTGACAGGTGATTTGGATTTCAATGTGGATCCAACCTTCGGATTCAAGTTGCAAGACCGCTGTCAGATTCATACGGGCAAGAGCGAAGACATCACGATGGAGTTTGGTCAGCTGTATAAAGGCAATAAGCCGATGATCCGTCTTATCGCTATCAATAACTATGGCCATTGGAACTTCAAGCCTGCAGCTCGCCTGATTTGGGACTTCTTCCGCCACTTCTCTCGTGACATGGAAACCAAGAAGCTGAATTATACAGAATAAAGAATTTGACAAAACTTATTGAATATGAAAAAGATTATCTCACTGATATGCGCCTTGATGCTGGTGACTCTACAACTGGCTTGGGCCGAAACCGTTCCTTTTGGCAAGGGACAACTCATTGTGAAATACGTAGCCAAGAATGCTTTGCGCATCCAATATAGCGAGGGTGGTACGTTGCCTGAACAACTGCCAGACTGGAGTTATGTCAAGGATGACGAGGTTGCCAATAGTAATATCCGTGTAGACGTCAATAGTAAACGTCAACAGCTAACTGTCAAGGACAAGCATGGAAAGGTGGTGTTTACCGCTACACGGCACGACATGGAGGGAGAACAGGCTACGCTGGCATTTACATCGCCCAAAGGCGAATACCTCTATGGCTTGGGACAGTTCCAAGACGGACAGACGAATGTGCGTGGACTGTCTCGCCGACTGACACAGGTGAACACACAAATCTCACTGCCTATGCTGTTGTCGAGCAAGGGCTATGGCATCCTGTGGAACAATTACGGCATGACAGAGTATAACCCTTGCAGCCAGCATGTCAGTCTGACGAAGCGTAGCGGTGAGGGCATCCATGAAGAGGTGGAAGTAACTTCTACTGAAGGTGGCAAGAAGGAGGTGCGCGAGCGTCATGTATTCGAGGCTTCGCTCGATATTGAGAAGGAGGGCGACTATGCGTTGTTGCTTGATGTAGGACAACAAATGGCACGCCGCCACCAATTGACCATCGACGGCAAAGTGGTCTTTGACCTGACAAACATTTGGCTGCCACCCACGATGTCAGAGATCGTTCACCTGAAGGCTGGTCGCCATCAGGTAACGGCTGAGTTGACCAAAGATGATAAGCCTGTGTTGTATTTTAATAAAGTAAATGACGAGACAGTATTCCGTTCACCTGTCGCTGCGAAGGTGGACTATACTGTGTTTGTCGGTTCGCCTGATGAAATCATAGCGACCTACCGTGAGTTGACTGGTCCTTGTTCGCAGATACCCTCATGGGCGTTGGGTTATATTCACTGTCGCGAGCGTTATCATTCTTCAGACGATATACTGCAGGCAGCCAATCGCTTCAAGCGGGAGCACATTCCTGTCGACATGATTGTGCAGGACTGGCAGTATTGGGGTAAATATGGTTGGAATGCCATGCAGTTTGATGAAGACCGTTATCCTGATCCCAAGGCATTGACCGACTATCTGCATCACATGGGTATACGACTGATGGTCAGCGTGTGGTCTAAGATAGATAAGCGTTCTGAGGTGGGCAAGCAGATGCTTCGTGACGATTATTATATCCCAGAGACGGATTGGATAGACTTTTTCAATCCTGATGCAGCCGCTGCCTACTGGAAAAACTTTGCAGAGCGGTTGGTTCCCTTAGGCATCGATGCCTGGTGGCAGGATGCGACAGAACCAGAGAATGATGACTTGGCTGGACGCATGGTGAACGCTGGTCGTTGGCGTGGAGATGCTGTACGCAACGTTTTCCCCTTGTTGGTCAACAAAACAGTGTACGAGGGTTTGAAGGCTTGTGGCAAAGACGAGATATTCATTCTTACACGATGTGGCTACCCTGGCATTCAGCGCTATGGTGCTGCGTTATGGAGTGGTGATGTGGGTAACGATTGGGAGACACTGCGTCGTCAGGTTACAGCAGGTCTGGGAGTACAGGCTGCTGGCATACCTTGGTGGACATACGATGCAGGAGGCTTTTTCCGTCCGCAGAACCAATACACTGATTCGGCATATATTGAGCGAATGTTGCGCTGGATAGAGTTGTCGGTTTATCTGCCGCTGATGCGTGTTCATGGTTATATGAGTGATACCGAACCATGGAACTATGGCAAGGAAGCGCAAGATATCATCACTGATTGTATCAAGGAACGCGAATCGTTACGACCTTATATCGAGGAGTGTGCCCGTCGCGTCTCTGAAGAGGGCTATACCCTGATGCGTCCATTGGTATTCGACTTTGCCGATGACCCGCAGGCATTGGCACAAAAGTATGAGTTCATGTTTGGTCCGAAGTTACTTGTCAACCCTGTCACTGAACCTAATGCCACCACTTGGAAGACCTATCTGCCCAAAATACAAGGTCGTTGGCGCGATCGCCTGACAGGCAAATACTATGATGGTGGTCAAACAGTAACTACTACCATCGACAAACGCCACATCCCAGTGTTTGAACTGGAGAAATGAAATATGCTTGTTTAATAGTTGGACTATCTCTTTTGTGCTCTGAAATAAAGCATAGCTCCCTCTACATGGAAGTCGAGGATGTCGTAGTGAGACTCCAGACGTTTACGCACATCTTTGGCTGTATCGAAGGGAGGCGTGAACCAACCCATGCGGGTCATGATGGTCTTGGCGAGCCAGTCTGCAACCTTTTGTTCACCTGCAATATAGAAACAGGCTAACAGTTCACCACCAGTTTTCAATGTGCGAAGAATCTCTGCGTATGCCTTGTCTTTATGAGGAAATACGTGCAGACCGTTCATACAGAGTACATAGTCGAATGTCCCTTCCTCAAAGGGCAGTGCGCCTACGTCGCCTTGCATGGTCTTTATGTTGGTGATGCCTGCACCACGGAATCGGTACTCTGCCTGCTCCAGCATGTCCTGGCTATAGTCCAGACAGGTAATATCCGCCTTTGTCATCCTTTTATATTTCTCTGTCGTGAACACGGCTGTGCCTACAGGCACATCGAGCATCTTACCAGAGAAATCATCTGGAATCCAACTCAGCACCCTGCGGGCAATCTCATTGTCATCACCCCCCCCCAAAGCAATTTGAAATACAATTTACTCCACCACTTGCCCTGAGTTATTGCATGGTCATAGAAACTCTTACTAAACTTGTACGAACTTTTAATTTTGTCTGCCATAATCTTCTATTATTTCGTTTTCGGCTGCAAAGTTACGGCAAAGTTTTCGCAACTCAGTTGCAATGTTATAACTTGACACCAATAATCGTGGCATTCGATGGTTTCATCCGATGAATCTCTGTCAGGGTAAAGCCTACATCTTCGAGCATGGTTTTCAGTTCCTCAGGTGAATAGGTGTTCATACCTTCTACTACGTTCGTCCACATGGAGTCACCATCGATGACCTCTACCATGATGGCAAACTTACCACCTTGCTTCAGTACACGACGCACCTCTTGCAGGCAATTAGGCAGATTGGGCCAGAAATAAACGGTCTCTACAGCCGTTACGAGGTCGAATTTCCCATCCTCGTAAGGCAGTTTCTCAGCAGAGCCTTGACAGACAAACACCTGCTTGTCGAGTACGTTGGCATTCACTTTCTTTGCCTTTGCCACACTCTCTTCAGAGATATCAATGCCATAGACCTGTGCATCCTTACTCCGCTTCAGCAATCGCTTGAGTGTTGCTCCTCCGCCACAACCGATGTCAAGCATCGTCCAGCCATCTTGAATATCCACTTGTTTCAACCCCCAGTTTGTCAATGGTGCATGACAGAGGTTCATAAACTTTAGCATCGCACGTCCCATCCGTCCTTGTGGACAGGCACAGTTGGTAAACAGTTTTTTAATGAGTCCCATAATCTAAATCCTTTTTAAAAAGGTGACCAACCATCACAGTCAGCCACCTCCACGTTAAAACTAAATTAAACAAATACTTTATAAATATATTCCTGTGATTACAAGTTGGGTGAAATGGCTGCCACCCAAGCATCGATACGGGCGTCTGTCTTGTCATCCTCGTTGATATCGTCGAGGGGCAGACCAATGAACTTACCATCTATCACGGCCTCGGAATCATCGAAAGTGTAGCCGTCAATATCCACGCTACCAACGAAGTGTGCGCCACTATTCTTAATTCCGTTATAGAGTTCACCAATACCCCCAACGAAAGTGTCGCTGTATGTCGCACAGTCGCCACAGCCGAAGAGAGCAATGGTCTTACCACTAAGGTCAGCACTCTGGAGTATTTTCAGTCCGTCGTACCAATCATCCTGCAATTCACCTGCACCCCATGTCGAGGTGCCAAGAATAAGGTTCTGGTTGTTGTTGACAATGTCGGCTGTCAGGTCTTGTACATTCAGAGCCTCACAGCCCAGTTTCGAGGCGATCTTCTCAGCGATGGCCTCGCAAGTTCCTGTTGAGGAACCATAGATAACAATTGTTGCGCTCATTTTTGATTTATTCTAAAGAAGTTATTAATTCCTGTTGATGCACTCGTCGCACTTTCCTTTACATTCACCCTTACGCTTGCAATAACGTTCACACTGGGCACAAATATCATAGCCGAGCATGGCACCAAGGATGAAATCCTCTTCAGGTGTGAGTTGGTTCAGTGGACGGGTAACGATGAGACGGATAGCCTCCAAACACTCACGTCGTCCGAAATACACATTCAGGTTCTGCCGTCCTGCAGGTTGAAGCAGATAAGGAATACCCTGACTCTCCAATCGTTTGATGGTTTGTTCACCATATTTCTTATTACAGGTGAATAGTACCATCTGGCGCACCCCTTTGTGCAGTTCGTAGATGTGGTTCATCAGTACCTTTAATTCTGTGGGAATCGTTGTTCTCATTTTTATCAATTTGTTTTCTGGGTGCAAAATTAAGGCAAATAAATAAGATGCGCAATACCTAAAACGAGGTGTTTTAAGTATCGCACAACGATGATAACCTGCAAAAGCAGATTAATTAAAAGTAGGTATTATTGACGTCAAGCCATAACAATGCAACAGAGTTTCAAATTACTCAATATCGAGCGTCGGACCTGCACCAGTTCTTGTATCAGTGACAACTGACTCCACCATGTTTGCATCGTATGAGACATAGGAATAGGTGGGGATGAACTGTGAGCGATCACCCTGCTTCAGCACCACATCCTCAACTCCATAGCAGTCTTTTAATACTACGTTAAAGTCTGCGTCCTTGTGTCTGTCTCTCAGGTAGTTATCCTGCGCCGACTTAGTGGTAAAAGCACATTTCTCAGCATAGATATTCGAATAAACACCATATGCTATACAATCGTCGAAATCATTGGAATTGTACAGACAGTTGACCACATGTACCTTTCCGAATCTTACACGTGGACACCGTTCTGAACAACCTTCACCCCACCAGCAGTTGATAAACGTACAGTTCAAGTGTCCTCCATCTATCTCCATGTTGTTATCCTTGCCACCTACCAGATTACTGAAACGATGGTTGTTGTTGCCGCCACTTCCACCTGATTTTGGGTCGATGAGGTAGCGGAAATGCGTCCAACTGACACAGATATTATCTGAACCTTCTACGATATCCATATTACCATCAATACCATCTTGAACGTCGCAGTGGTCAACCCATACGTTGACAGCCCCCACAAGCGAGATATTGTCGCCATAGTTGACGTCGATATCGTACGCTCCTGGTCCTTTCAGGGTCAGGTTGCGAATAATGATATTACTACTACCTCTGAGTAAGAAGATACCTGCATTTTCATTTTGTTCATGATTAATGATAGTAGCCCCATTCCGTCCTATAATCGTTTTGTTGGAACCAACAGGAATCGTATTGTGGAGGGTGATCTGTCCTTCCACATAAACGGTGGCAGCATTGGTGCCACTAACAGCAGCAATTAACGCATCCGCCGTGTTTACCGTCACAGGATTCTGTCCATTGCCACCTGTTATGCCTTGACCAAATCCGACAGGTCTGTTCATGTCATAGGGAGAAAGTGAGGCAGGAAACGGTTTTTCTTTGTCGTCATTATTCGAACAAGCAGAGAAAGTTACTATAGCCAAAAATAAAGCACAAGCAATGCCAGTTATTGATTTAATAATTGATGTTTTCATTGTTGTATTTATTTATTTTACAAAAATACCTAATTATACCAATATACGTCGAAAAGGAATGTGTTTTAACAAAGAATTAACATAGTCTTTCTCATAATAACTCTGCAATAGAGTTTCGATAATAAATTAGAATTTTGTAGCTATAAAGCAAAAAGACTTCATTTTTTTTCGTATATTTGCAGACAAAAAGACAGAATATGAAACAAATACAGTATCAGACGAAGGGAACCTGCTCACAGATGATTGAAGTGACGGCCGACGAGAACGACATCATCCAGGACGTGTATTTCGAAGGAGGATGCAATGGTAATCTTCAGGGAATCTGCCAGCTTGTGAGAGGACAACGGATTGATGACGTTATCCGCAAACTCAACGGCATCCGCTGCGGCTTGAAGCCAACCTCATGTCCTGACCAGCTTTGTCGCGCACTTGAACAACTGAAACAATCCAACTAAGCAAACATGCACGACTTCCTGCTATCGCTATTGAATGTCATCTGCGAGATGGCTCCTTATCTATTATTGGGATTCTTTATCGCAGGAATATTGCATGTGTTTGTGCCACAGAAATTCTATGCCAATTATCTTTCGCGTAATAATAAACTGTCGGTGCTATGGGCGGCATTACTTGGTGTACCCCTGCCACTATGTTCGTGCGGAGTGATTCCTACCGCTATTGGTCTTAAAAACGAGAAGGCTTCAAAGGGAGCCATTGCTTCTTTTCTTATTGCCACACCACAGACAGGCATCGATTCTATCTTGGCTACGTTCTCGCTGATGGGACTGGGGTTTGCGATACTTCGTCCTACGGCAGCACTTATCACAGGTGTTTGTGGCGGACTGTTGGTAAACCGACTGGTTCGCGAGGACGACATGACGAATGAATCCACTTCTACATGCCAGGTGGAAAGCGGAAATAGAATATGGCGAGTCTTCAAGTATGCCTATTATGACATGCTTTGCGACATCGGCCTGCGACTGCTTATCGGTCTTGTTGTAGCAGCACTGATTCAAGTTGCTGTGCCAGACGAGTTCTTCCTTTCCTTTGGTAGTCAGCCAATTCTACAGATGCTGGTCATCCTTGTCATCGCTGTGCCGATGTATATCTGTTCCACTGGTAGTATTCCTGTGGCAGCAGTATTGATTATGAAGGGACTTTCACCTGGGGCGGCATTGGTGATGTTGATGGCTGGTCCTGCTGTTAATCTTGCTTCTATATTGGTTGTTCATAAGTCGATGGGACGTCGCTTCACATCGATTTACCTGATGACCATCGTAGGCTTTTCTATTCTCTTTGGTCTGCTACTCAATGCATCTGGATGGGATTTCACCATCGCCAGTCACGATGCTTGCTGTATGAGTGCATCAGCGCTGCCCAGTACGTTTAAGATGATATGTGCCACAGTATTAACATTATTAATAATATTTGCTCTTATGATGAAGTTTTTCAGCAAGTTTACCAGCAAAAAGCCATTAGATCCAGATGTGACCGTTTACCGTGTCGAAGACATGCATTGCAGTCATTGTGAGGCTGCCGTAGTTCGTGCCGTCGAGGAGGTGTCAGGCGTAGAGAAAGCCAAGGCAAGTGCCTCTGCCAATACCCTCACCATCAAAGGTCCTGCTACGGAAGAAGCCATCCGCACGGCTGTTGAGGGAATCGGATATACGTTTAAGGGAAAGGCTTGAAATCCTTTTCTACGCCTTGTGATTATAGTATCTGACGTATAGGGCTACACCGGCGAATGTTAACAGAAACTCAATGGCTACGATGATAATATATGTCATAATGATTATAGTTTATGGTTACAGATTCGGTGAAATGGTGCATACCCAGTTATTGAGGTTCCATTCAGGTGAACCAGCATAGGGTAGGGTGCCCACAAGGTGTGCCTTTCTTTTCTTCAGTTCACTACAAAATGCTTTAAATTGGATAGCATTTTCATGCTTGTTTCCTAAAGCAACAAAGACAGCCATGTTCTTTCCATTCAGACTGGTGCCGCAAAATGTCTGACAAGCATACTGCCAATGAGGAGACAGGCCATTGGCATTAAACTCGACGGCAAGGACAAAACTCTGGCAGTTCTCGATCTGCCTGACATTCATACTCTGGACGCTGATGGTCTCAGCACCCAATTTGTCGGCTATCTCTTCAGCAATAGCCTGACAACTGTCGTACACGACGACGATTGATTCATGTTTCATAATCCACAAAAGTTTACTTGCGCCTCACGCCCTTACATCGAGAGCAATCGGCTGGTTTCCGAAAAAGGCAGGTCTTCAGACTTTCCTCCACTCCCAAGCGCCTTCTCGAGAATACTCAATGGCGTTTATGCTTAGGAGCCATAATGGAGTTCACTGCTGCGGGACAGTTGGAGATTTACACTCACATTCCCTTTTAATCGCGGCTAAGCGAACCTTTACGGGTGACTCTTTTCAGAATCACAATGCAAAGTTATAAAAAAATCGACAATCAGTCAAATTTTATTTAAAAAATTTTCAAATGCTACAAAATCTTCATGATGTCGGGTAGGGTGTTGACAACGTAGGTGGGAGCGATGGCTGCTTCGTTAGGGTCTACGTTCCATCGGTTGAAAAGCAGGGCATCAATGCCGACATTAAGGGCTCCTTGGATGTCGCTCGACGGATTGTCACCAATCATCAGTGTAGTCTCGCGAGAGGCACCAGCAACTTTCAGGGCATAGTCGAAATAAAGCGGCGAGGGTTTGTTGACGCCTGCGTCCTCACTGAGAATAATGTTATCGAAATAGTCGCGCAGTCCACAAGACGCCAGTTTCTTGTACTGCACTTCATGGAAACCGTTACTACACATGTGCATGCGGTAGCCTTTCTTCTTTAGGTAATCCATCAGTTCGTGGGCGCCCTCAATAACCCCTGGCTTTGATGAGCAGAAATCTAAAAACTTGTTGCTCATCTCCAAACAATATTCCTCCGTGATATCCAGACCTTTGCCGACACTCAACGGTTGACGGAAGCGCTCAACAATCAGAAATGGACGGTCTATCTCCCCACGCGAATAACGGCTCCACAAATCAATATTGGCTGCCCAATAAGCATCATAGAACACTTGCGGGTCATCAAAATACCGTTCCAGATGGAACACCTCATACGTCTCCTTTAAGGCAATGACGGCATTGCCATAAGTGTCATATAGCGTGTCATCGAAATCGATGAACAAGTCTTTGTATTTCATATGCCTTCTACTTATCTTATTACTTGCTCTTTAACGACAGATTGGCGGTAGGCAATGAGCTCTTGATGCTCACACTGACGGAGCCTTTCTGTTGTGTGCTGCGTACGACGAGGAGTGCACGTCCCTTCCACGTCTTTACATGTGGCGAGGTGTAAGGTTCTGTATCCTTCAGGTCGGCAGAGGCGAAGGCCAGCAGCTGTCCTTGTCCTTTGACAATAGCCTCGCAGTCGATGGGGGTATTAGGACATACCCATCCGTTCTTGTCGATAACTTCGACAGTGACGAAAGTGAGTGACTGACCATCGGCAGCCATTACGGTACGATCGGGGGTAAGACGCAGACGGGCATGTTCGCCGGCAGTCTTCAGAGTCACGCTCTTACCATCGGCTTCAGCGCGGAGGGTACCAGCCTTATAGGGTACAGTAAATACGGCCTTGAACTCGGTCTCGCGGCTTACCTGTTTTGTGTCAATAAGTTGGTCGTTAAGATACAACTTTACCTCTGGAGCCTTAGTATAAATCTCTACCTCAACGGGCTTGCCTTCCCAGCCAGGCCATGTCCATGACTCCCATGTGGGCCAGACGCTCCACATCGTGGTTTTGATGTCGCCGTAGTAACCGTTTGGTTCTTTGACTGCCATGTAGAGTGGTGTGTCTTTATTCCACAACATCTCACGATAATGGCTGATGGGCTTGCGCCAGCCAGTGATGTCAACATCGCCGCAGTAAGCACCGTGCCACTCGGGGAAACCGCCATCAAACCAGTGTTCGCCAGGCTTTTCTCCTTCATAGTAATAACGCCCGATAGCACTCTCACCCAGATAGTCGAGACCCGTCCACACAATGTCACCCACGACATAGGGGAAGTCATTCACCACCGCCCAGTTTTTGAAAGCATCACGCGGATAACTCTCCGTCTGCCACATAATACGCTTAGGATCGCGTTCATGGTCGCTGGCGTGCTTGAATATCATGTAGTTGTAGCCGACCACGTCGAGTACCTCAGCATGTGGGTCGTATATTTCCCAGTCGTTGTCCCAAGCACAGAGAGCCTCAGTGACGGGGCGTGTTTGATCCCATTCAATAATAGCCTGCTTCATCTGTCGTGCGGTATAAACTACGCGGATGTCTTTGCGCTCGATGACTTCGTTGCCGATACTCCACGAGATGACACTGGGGTGGTTGCGGTCACGCTGAACCATCGCACGGATGTCCTCGCGATAGCAGGAGTCAATGACGGTCGAGTAGTCGTATGGATTCTTCTGTGTACGCCAGCCGTCGAAAGCCTCGTCGATAACGAGCATACCCAGCGAGTCGCAAGCGTCGAGGAAGGCGCGGGTAGTGGGATTATGGCTGGTACGAATCAGGTTGAACCCCGCCTCTTTCATCTGGCGCACCTTACGGATTTCGGCGTCGTCGAAGGCCATCGCACCCAGCACACCGTCGTCGTGATGTACACAGGCACCATTGATGAGTACCTTCTTGCCGTTAAGCATGAAGCCATTCTCGACATCGAACGAGAACGAACGAATGCCATATTTCGCCGTAGCATTGTCGATAACGGTGCCAGTCTCTTTCAACTCCACTTTTGCCTCATAGAGCGTCGGACTCTCAGGCGACCACAGGTGCGGATTCTTGACGAAGATAGTCGTGCTTACTGTCTTGCTCTCACCAGCTTTTACCGCCACCATCAGCTGAGCGCTGCCCACCACGACAGTGGCGTTGCGGTCGGCCTGCGACTCATTCTGCACAGTCACGTCCACCTGCACCTGAGCCTTGTCTGCATTTACCTCTGGTGTCGTGATGAAGATACCATTCTCTGCGATATGCAGGATAGGCATCGTTTCGAGCCATACGTGGCGGTAGATGCCCGAACCGCTATACCAACGACAGTTAGGCTGTTCGCTATTGTCCACCTTAACGACAACCTCATTCTCGCGCTTATCTTTATAAAGATATGGTGTTACGTCCACCGTAAATGGCGTGTAACCATAATGATGCTGTCCAGCCTTCTGCCCGTTCACATAGACTTCAGCCTTCTGATAGACACCCTCAAAGTGAAGCTTGACCAGTTTATCTCTCAACTCTAAGCTCTCAACTCTAAACTTCTTTCGGTACTCGCCCTTACCAGCCTCGAACCATCCGCCGCCAGTACCCGTAGCGCCCTTGCCAGCATTAGGACCTTCAAAGATGTCCCAGTCGTGCGGCAAGTCAACACTCTGCGTTTTACCGTTGTGCGTAAACTGCCAGCCGAAATCAAACAGCTGCTTTTTTGTCATTCCCGAGCCAAGCTCGCCTACCCGTAGCCTTTGTGCTGATACTGAAATCGCTGCGATGACCAGCATTGTTGTAATCAAAATCTTCTTCATATTCTATTATTTTATTATTATATTATACTCTCCTTATACGGAACTATCTTCACACTCAACAGACCATTATAATACGCATTGGGGTCAATAGGTTTCATGATTCCTTTTCCCATACTATATTCCACTCCTTTATCCAGGTAACCGCTGTGCTCAACATACGTCCTGCCGTACAGTGTGGAATGCAACCGTATCGTCATCATATTCTCGCCCTTATGAAGCAGTGTTCCGATATCAACCCTGTCGCCCCCGCCATCAACAATGCCAATGACAGAATACCCACTGACGTAACCCTTTTCATCATATCCTTCCTATTAATAATCCGCTGTAAAATTACAACTTTTTTCCGAGACGCCTCCCGAAATTCAGATAATTCTTATTTTAATTTGACTAAAATTTTCGTTTTTCGTTTTTATTTTTTCAATTTATTTTCGTACTTTTGTAAGTTGAAATCACTAATAAAACTATATGACAATGAAAAAGAATCTCATGAACCATGCAGCTGGAAGAATGTTGTTCACCTTCTTCCTTTGCTGCACAATGACAACAACCGTAGTGAACGCACAAGATGCAAAATCAACAATCAAGAAAGGTGAGCGTCTGGCAAAGGATGCTGATTACGCTCCAAAAGATTGGAAGAAGCAATACATTGCGGCACAGTTCTATCTGAACGAGTCTAACGGCACCCCCAATACGAAACTGGCAGAAAAGTATGCCACTCGTGCCCTTGAGATTGCAAAGAGCCAGACAGAAAAGCGCGATACAATACTCGGCATGTCATATGAACTCATGTCTATTGTAGGGATGTATAACAAAAATTACGATCAGATGATAGGCTCCTACGATCAGGCCATCCGTGCATACGTTGATGCGCTGGGCTATCAAAATGCAGCCATACCACCACGCATTGCCTTCCTTGGTTCTTTGAAATGGATGCTTCATTCGACGGGGGCTTACCCCTATGGTGATGCCGATGCAGTCAAAACCATACGTGAGGCATTTATTCTCAACAATCAATTGCCAGAGGGACAACGAGCTAAAGGAATGGAGGATGCTGAGACAGTATATGCTCTGTCGCATGAGATACTAATGGCAGAATATAAGCAGCTGATGAAGGACAAGGTATGGCTGTGGACCGATCAGGCCGATGGCAAGACATACACCATCCTGGCTTTCGATGACTGGACAGTGGATCAACCTGCCGGATTCATGGCCACTATGTTTATTGATAATCAAGCCGGGAAAAAGGAAAAAGACTTTAAGTACGGTTTTGTGCTGATGGATGAACAAGGAAACATCACAGAACGCAAACCAACCGAATTCGTCTGGAATGTAAACTTCAACCAGAAAGATAACGCCTATCTTCTGAGTGATGAGACAAACCTCCGTGTGGTCAGCATCCCCAGCGAAAAACACCAGCAAATCATTGATGCCTTCCATAAGTTTGAGAATAGCAAAATGAACAAGTAGTCGACTGTTGGTAATAATAGATATCCGCAGGATTCACTTCCTGCGGATTTTTCTTTGTCATTTCAAAATTTCTTCGTAACTTCGCACCCGATAAAATTGATTCTATAAACGATTAAAGTCGCGATTAAGCGAGTACAGACCAAGCTTGCTTGAAGTCTGTCGAGTGTGAGCGACTTCGACGAAGTCAACCATTAAAAGAATAACAATATGAAACAAAAACTACTCTGTATTTTTACTCTCCTGTTGACAGCAGTGACGGGCGCGTGGGCGGAATCCTGGACATCAGGTGACTGTACAGTAACATTGGAAGGTACTACCATCACCGTCAGTGGCACAGGTGCGATGGCAAATTATGAAGATCCTTCCGAACAGCCATGGAATGGTTATGCGGGAGACATCGAAACCCTCATCATTGAGGATGGCGTGAGGAGTATTGGGGATCTAGCCTTCTGTGATTGTAGTTCCGTTACCACCATTACCATTGGCAGTGGCGTGACCTACATAGGAACGGATGCATTCTTTAGTTGCACAGCTGTAACGGACGTCTATTGCAATGCTGACCCTGCCGCTTTGACATGGGAAGAACTAGGTTGTGATGATTTTAGGTATGACGGCACCACCATTATCCATGTCGATGACGCAGATCCTTGGTATGCGAAGTTTACTTGTGTGGTCAATGGTCTTTTCAGAGACTCATCTACTACGCCTCTCACATGGGCTTACAACTCAACGACCAAGACGCTGACCTTTAGTGGTACAGAGTCGATCCCATCTTTTTTTATTACAGATGAACGCCCTTGGTACGATTATATTTCAGAAATCGAGAAAATTGTTATTAACGATGGCGTGAGGAGTATTGGAAAGTATGCGTTCTTCGAATGTTCTGCCCTTACCTCTGTCACGATTCCTAATAGTGTGATAGGTATCGGAGATTATGCATTCATGGAATGTTCAGAATTGCTCTCTGTCACGATTCCAAGCAGTGTGACGATTATCGGAGATAATCCTTTCTCTAACGATATCAAGCTGACGACTTTGACGGTCGATGCAGGCAACACAGCATATAAGTGCATTGACGGCTTGCTCCTTACTATAGATGGTAAGACAATAGTGAGTTGTGAGTACGGCAGAACCTCTATCACTATTCCAAGTAGTGTGACAGAAATTGGTTACTATGCGTTTTCTGAGTATTCCAGCTTGACAAATATCACCATTCCCAATAACGTTACTGCTATTGATGATGGCGCCTTTAATAATTGCGAAAACCTAACCACTGTCACGATTGGCAGTGGTGTGACCTACATAGGATATGAAGCATTCTTTAATTGCGCAGCTGTAACGGACGTCTATTGCTTTGCCGACCCTGACGCTTTGACGTGGGACGATGGAGAATGTGATGACTTTATGGAAGGAAAAGCCACTCTCTGTCATGTGGCTGATGCCACTAAATTTAAAGAAAAATGGTCAACTGGCGACCCTGAAGTTGATGTCAATGTCACATTTGTGGGGGATTTGACTTCTATCGATGTAACAAGTAAGATGGCAGATAGAAGAAGTGATGTCTTCTTCGACTTGAATGGTCGTCGCGTCATGAATCCGTCGAAAGGTCTCTACATCCATAAAGGCAAGAAGGTGCTGACAAAGTAATCCTTCGCAATACATCGTAAATAGAAAATCCGCAGGATTCACTTCCTGCGGATTATTTTGTCAATTCAAAAATTATTTGTAATTTCGCAACCGTTTCCCACTTAGGGGAGAACAATGAATAGTTGATAAAGATGTATTTATTCCTGCGTCGTGAGATTCGAGGTTTTTTTAAAAAAGCCCGAGCATCACGCTCGGGCCAACATATACCATGCATCTTCGATGATGGGCAGGAGTTCTTCCTGACCGTGATGGTTACAACTTACAAAAATACGAATAAAAAGTGAAAAGTGAAAAACGAAAAGTGTAAATTTTGTTTGTATCTTCTAAAATAAATCGTACCTCTGACCTAAAGGTCGAAGATACTCACGTTCGAAAAAGTCCAAATATATTTGGCTTTTTGCTCACTTATTCGTATCTTTGCATAAAATAAAAGAATGATAGGCGATGAAAAAGAAAATATTGATGATAGTGGCTGTGTTGGGACTTCTAACCGCTTGTGGCGGAAGGAAGACAACAGGGGTAATGGGAGAGGAAGCTGGAGAGTGGGACTCTGCGGCTGTCATTCGTCCACAGTATGCCAAGGGCTTTACCGTGAAGTACCTGGAAGATGGGGTGAGACTGGTGGAGGTAGCAGACCCTCAGAAGGGAGAAAGGCTACGGGTAGGCGAGCAAAGCTCGGGAATGGATAAGATGCCTATCAGTTACCAGTTTGCACTGGTACCGAAAGGCAGTGACGTGAAAGTGCCCGAGGGTTATACGAGGGTGGAGGTGCCTGTCAGTCGTACCATTGTGATGACGATGCTGCAACTCTCGAATTTCACAGCATTGGATGCGCATGATGTGGTGAAGGGAATCACAGGAACGAAGAACCTTTTTAATAAGGATATCAGGCAACGTGTGAAGGACGGTCGTATCGTGAAAATCGGTATGGAGGGTGAGTTTGATCCAGAATTAATCCTTGCTGCAAATCCTGAGATAATCTTTATATCTCCTTTTAAACGTGGTGGTTATGATGCGATTAAAGAAACGGGAATTACCCTGATTCCGCATTTAGGCTATAAGGAGTTGGAGGCACTCGGACAGGCAGAGTGGGTGAAGTTTGTAGGACTGTTTATCGGTAAAGAGAAAGAAGCAAACGAACTCTTTTCCGGCATCGAACAACGATATAACAGCTTAAAGTTTAAAGTTGATAGTTTAAAGTTGAAAGATTTCCCTACCGTCTTTAGTGGTGAGATGCATGGCGGTAACTGGTATGCCGTTGGTGGTAAGAACTTCCTCGCGCAAATGTTCCGTGATGCCGGTGCCGAGTATATCATTAAGAATGAGGATACTGGTGGCTCTAATATCGAGTTTGAACAGATGTACGCAATGGCTGCCAATGCGGACTACTGGCGCATCCTGAACAGTTATCCTGATACGTTCTCGTATGAGGCACTGAAGGCCTCTGAACCTCGTAATGCACTCTTCAAAGCGTTCAAGGAGAAAAAGGTCATCTATTGTAATATGAAACAGACGCCTTATTACGAGTCGACACCCATAGAACCTGATGTGTTGCTGAAAGACTTGCTGGCTATCTTCCATCCTGATTTGGTGGAGAAAGACTACAAACCAAAATACTATCAGTTGTTGAAATGAGAGTCTCGAAGTTTATTATCCTGGTCGTATCCATCGCCGTACTGTTTGTGCTTAACTTATTGTTAGGCACGGTAAAGATTCCTGTGGGTGATGTCCTTGCAACGCTGATGGGTAGTCAGGAGATATCAGAGATTACTCGTAATATCATCTGGAGTTCACGCGTACCACAGGCATTGACGGCAATGGTGGCGGGTGCAGGTCTTGCAGTCAGTGGTTTACAGATGCAGACCGTCTTTCGTAATCCATTGGCAGGTCCTTCCGTATTAGGAATATCCAGTGGTGCTTCTTTAGGTGTTGCTTGTGTCGTTTTGATGTCTGGTTCTTTAGGTGGTGTTGCTCTGAGTCGGCTGGGATATATCGGTGATGTGGCGATGTCAGTGGCTGCCATTATCGGTTCTTTGGCCGTCATGATACTGATTCTCTATGTGTCACAGAAAGTGAAGGGTAATGTCACGTTGTTGATTATCGGTGTGATGATCGGCTATCTTGCCACAGCAGTCATCGGTGTCTTGAAATTCTTCTCTGCCGAAGAGGATATCAAGGCGTATGTGGTGTGGGGATTAGGTTCCTTCTCGCGTGTGTCAGGTAACCAGATGGTGCTCTTCGTGGTATTGATGGCGATATTACTGCCGTTGAGTATGTTGTTGGTAAAGACGATGAACCTGTTGTTGTTGGGTGATGGCTATGCCCGTAATTTAGGTTTGAATATCCGTCGTGCCCGTATGCAGGTCATCCTCTGTTCTGGTGTATTGGTGGCTATCGTCACTGCCTATTGCGGACCTATCATGTTTATCGGTTTGGCTGTACCTCATCTTTGTCGTGCGCTGTTCCGCAGTAGCGACCATCGTATCCTGATGCCAGGAACACTCTTGGCTGGTGCTGCATTGGCATTGTTCTGTAACTTAGTAGCCCGAATGCCTGGTTTTGAAGGTGCCCTGCCTGTCAATAGTGTCACCGCCTTAGTCGGTGCCCCTGTCATTGCGGGTGTATTGTTCCGTCGTCATCAATCAATAGAAGAGTAAGTTCTGTATGAGGCACTAATGGTTGACAGTGCTGCATACAGAGTTGGAGGATGATACGACAGAAATCCTCTATCTTCTCTGGAGAGATTCTTTCCCATAACTCTCGGGCGAGAGTCAGGTTGGTGAGGTCGATAGGACAACCAGCTTCTTCAAGCATAGATGCTATAAAGGTCTTGTCCATCACCGTCTTCTTGCTATGGGTATCCAGATTGCCGGCTGCTAACTTCACAGCCTTTCCTAACATCACCCCCAATGTGACTTGTCGGAATTCCAGCTCATTCGCTATCTTCAGTGTCTCCCCGATATAGTTACCATATTGTACGAAAGCCTGTGAGGGCAGGTGAGGGTAGTGGTCTTTCAGGAATCGTTCACTTTTGGCTCCGCTGTTGATGACGACATGATCGGTTCCACTTGCCTTTGCCACCTCCATACACTTACGGATGCTGCTGATGAATGCCTCTTCTGAGAAAGGTTCGACGATACCGCTTACCCCGATGATTGAGATGCCGCCCTCAATACCCAAACGAGGATTGAAGGTGCGACGGGCAATCTCCTCACCGTTGGGAACGCTGATGGTAATTGACAATTGACAAATGACAGTTGACAGTTGTTCCAGGTTCTGACGAATCATTTCGCGAGGCGCTTTGTTGATGGCAGGTTCACCAGGGGGATAGTCGAAGCCAGGGAGTGTAAAACGTCCTACACCTTCACCACCTTTGATTTCAAAAACATCTGATTCCTCTACACTCGCCCTTACCTCAATACCATTTGTCACGTCAGGATCGTCGCCTGCTTCCTTGATGCAATAGGCATACCCGTCTGCATATCCGACAAACACAGTGATGGTCTCACCATTAGGCAACAGTACAGGAACTTCTGCAGGAGTCTCGCCTTTCGTCAGTCTTATCATGGCAGCCACAGCGGCAGCCGTCGCACAAGTACCTGTCGTCAGTCCGCTATGCAGCGGAAAGAAGTCGGGAAGGAGTTTCTCCACTGCTAAACGCAATCCATGGGGACCATTGACACTATGGAAAACAGAAGGAGTCTTGGGACGTCTCAACACAAAGATACGCATGCCTTTTTGTTTGGCAGCATCTACTTTTTCTTGGAATCCGCCAGTCAGTCCACTCTCTTTGAGCAGGATGGCATCCGCATCGATATCTATCACACGGCTGTCCGTATAGAAACAAAGTTGGTCGTCACTGGCTCCCTGTTCATGGGCGAGGTTTATGCTACTCTCCCGATCCAGTATCCTGTAAAACACCTTTACTCCCTCATCCTCTAACCATTTTAATTTAGAGATAGACTGTACGCCAGTAGTGGCGAGGAGTGTATGTATATCGTGTGGGATATCCTGATAATTATCGATCCAAGTGATGTCGGCATCTCGTGGCGGAAAGATACGCTCATAACGGATGGCTGGCAGATGCAGTTTTGCTGCTACTGCCGCTACTGTCTCATGCAGCATTAGGGCAAAGGGATGGGCTGCATCTATCAACAGTCGGATATCATGCTTCTGACAGAACGTCGTCATCGCTTCCTGATCCATCGCTCCCTGAAGAGGGATGCCATGATGAAGTGTGACATCCTGCATGTCTGTCTTTGTCGAATAATAGAAAGGCTGTCCAGCCTCTTCCAGTTCGGCAACTGCCTTCCGTCCTTCTGTCGCTCCTCCGAAAACTAATATCATGACGGCTTACCTTTCCTAAACAGATGGGTGAAGTGTTTGTCGTAGAGTTCTGAGAGTCCTTCACGATTATCAATCGCTTCGCCTACAACAATCATCGTCGTGAGTGTGAGGTGATTGTCATGGACAATCTTCGCCAAGTCCTTAAGTACACCTCGATATATCTTCTGGTCTTTCCATGTAAGGTGATAACAGACAGCAACAGGGGTGTCCTCAGGGTATTCCATCAGCAACTCACGCTGTACGTCATCAACGATGGAGGCACTGAGGAAGATACACATGGTACTCTGACTCTTTGCAAGAAGATGCAGTTGTTCCTTTTCAGGCATAGGTGTACGTCCTTCACCACGAGTAAGGATAATCGTCTGGGTACGCTCTGGGATGGTAAACTGGCTTTTTAACTCTGCAGCGGCAGCAAGGAAAGAAGAGATACCAGGTGTGATATGATAGGACATCTTGTTGGCATCGAAGAATGCCATCTGTTCCTGAATAGCTCCGAAGATACAGGGGTCACCAGTATGCAGACGAACTATGAAATGTCCTTTGTCGTAATGTTCTTTCATCAAGGTACATTGTTCCTCTAAGGTCATATCGGCAGATGAACGAACCACAGCACCAGGTTTATGACAGTCTGTGAGTTCTTTAGGTACCAGACTGCCCGCATATAAGATGAGGTCGGCACGCTCCAACATCTTCCGTCCTCGTACTGATACCAAGTCAGGATCACCAGGACCAGCTCCCACAATCTCGATATGGGGAGCCTCACCCCCGTCCTCTCTTCTATAGGCGAGGGGAGAACGAAGGTGATTATAATCTATGGCGAGGGCTGCTGTCCAGTTCTTACCTTTTACCTTTGGGATGATGAGTTTTCCATTGTTGGAACCTAAGATGGCTGCTGCCTCGCAGACACTTGGTGTACCCACATGTTTCTGAACGGTATCGCTGGGATTAGGAACATCTATTTGTGCGAGTTCTTCGGCTGTATAGAACACGACCTCTTCATCGTATTCATCTTCGAGCATCTTGCAGAATTCCTCATCTTCTTTCACGTCAATGGTACAATATTTATGTGCACAAGGTAAGATACCCCTATCAGCAAAAGCATCGTCGATCTCATCATAGATACTGATATAATCAACGGGATGATGTGCCAAGCCAAATCCTATTGTTCCCACCATTGGTACAAAATGCAGATGAAGCATCCCTTCTGGTGCATAACGGATGAAAGGTGAGACGATTATCAATAACTTATATTTCTTTGGGTCAGCCTCTGTGATGTCATTGATGATAGTCACATGTTCGGGCAATGTCTTTTCAAGATAGTCTGTTCCCTCGTCACGAGCCTCTAATAACAAGGCGGTGGGTTTTTTGTTCACAAAGGCAAAGATACAATCATTCATGTCATAGATATCACTGGCCACAGGCCAGTCGAAACGTTGTTCGAATGTATCTAAAGCCCATAGTCCAGCATTATCGCTTTGCGTAGTGATAACTTCTCTGGCACCAAGGATACCAGCAATCTTACGTGTCAGATCGTTGGCTCCGCCGATGTGTCCACTAAGTACGGAGATGACATGCTGTCCCAACGAGTCAATACAGACCACTGCAGGGTCTTCGTGCTTGTCTTTGATAAAAGGTGCAATCGTACGTACACAGATTCCCATGGCACCTATAAACACGAAGGCATCGAACTGTTTCCATTGCTTGCTAACATCTGTGCGACTGATTGTTTGGGCATGGAGTTCACGCTGCAAAGTATTGGCAATCCCTTGACCTGCTTCGCTAATCTGTATAATGGCTATCTTCTGCATCTCAGTATTGTGATGGGGTGATTATCGTTGAGTTGTACTCTGATAGGTGGATCTTGCCGGAGTCCCAATGCTATACAAGCCTCGTCCCATAGTTGATGACTGTCTGTTGTTACCTTGGGGGCAATGACACTATTCATCACGATGATGCCATCAGGAGCAAGTACTGTCAGCACCTTCTCCATGATTTCTCTCAAATGACCTCCATGTCCACCGATAAAGACGGCATCGGGAGCCGCAACAGCGTCGCAACAGCCAAGGAAGTCATCGATATGGATGTTGATACCTGGGGCACCAAAACGACGCATATTCTCTTGGATGATGGCCTCACATTCTGGACGAATCTCGAAAGCCTCTATCTGAAGATGGGGAAACTGCA
Source organism: uncultured Prevotellaceae bacterium (assembly GCA_902800585.1). Classification (GTDB taxonomy): domain Bacteria; phylum Bacteroidota; class Bacteroidia; order Bacteroidales; family Bacteroidaceae; genus Prevotella. The sequence continues at coordinate 3,500 of CADCEW010000027.1, read as the reverse complement.
GACGGGCTTCAATAGAGACACTCCCTGTACAGAATCCGATATCCCATAACACTTTCCTCTTGGATAGTTCAAGGGCTTGAAGTGTCAACAAACGGACAGGCATCTTCGTAATCATTTTCTCACGACCATCAAGAAGTGTGAATTCATTATCAGGAATACCGAATGGGTGAGGATGCTCCTCCGTTTGTTGTAATATGACACAATTCGGGTTGGTATAGTCAGTTCCGTCGTCATATCGACTTACACGTTCTGTCCTGTCATTGCCAAGATTCTCACCGATGGTCATCTGGTAGTTATCATAACCGTATTCCATCATTCGTTGATGGATGGCATGAGGTGTCTTATGCTTATCTGTGAGACAACCGATGAGCGGATATCCCTTGATGAGTGCTTCATCCAGTTTATCCCACGGACGACCTGTCAGGGAGACGATATGCATGTCGTGATAGGGCATGACAAGACGATGAGCCAACATCTGTAGGGAATTAAAAGTAGGATAGACCTTCAATTCCGCATCAGGGAATTCACGTTGTAATGTGTTTGCGAAACCGAAGAACAAAGGGTCGCCAGAGGCGAAGACGATTAAGCCTCCCCCTGTCCCCCTCCTGAAGGAAGGGGTATTTTTATATTTGTCGAAGACGGCATCGAGGGGAACGGTGATGTCTATCCATGCTGCCTCTTTAGGCAATAATGGGGCGACAATCTCATGATGACGTTTACCACCAGAGAACACCTTTCCGTTTTTGATGATTTCCAATACTTCTGGTGGGAAGAACGGTTTCGGATTGTCCGTGATGCCTATGACAATGAACTTCATAAGTCGCGTCCTGGTTTTAGTTGGGCAGCATCATCGAAAGTCAGAATGGCATTACAGAGTGTGGCAGCAAGATTACTGCCGCCTTTGCGTCCTTCCACGATAATCTTGGGGATATCGCGGAAAACCTTCACCATGTGTTTCGATTCGCAGACATGAACGAAACCGACAGGAGCAGCAATAATACCAGTAGGATGCGCCTTGCCCTTGCGAATCAGGTCACAGAGTTCCATCAGGGCTGTGGGGGCATTGCCAAAGGCAAAGAGGGCATTAGGATGTTCCTCTACGGCAAGACGGATACCTGCCTGTGTACGTGTTATTCCCAAAGAACTCGCCAATTCTGCTACACGAGGGTCGCTGAGATAACACTTTGCCTCAATACCCAGTCGTTCTAATGCACCTTTACGGATACCACTGGTTACCATCGTCACATCGGTGATGATAGTCTTCAACGTACCGTCCTTTATCTTGTTATACAGGGTCTCTACAGCCTTGTCATCGGTATAGAGAATCTTCTCCATCTCAAAGTCGGCAGTAGTATGGATGGCATGAAGCAGTGCCCATTGATGGTCAAGGGGATAGCCCTGATGCCTTAGTTCGCTGGCAATGGTGCGGAAAGACTGTATCATAATAAGCTGACCAGGTTTCTCCTGACTCCCGTCTCCTGACTCCTGCCTCCCGTAATATCCTCTCGGTGTGATGATCTTACCGTCACAGATATATGACTGTGAGTTACCGATAAGGATAACGGTAAACATATCGATATCCTCAGGATTGAACTGGGCGAGGGTAGTAACCTTCACTTTCTGTTCCTCACGACCAGCCTGACGGACATAGCCTATAGGAGTATCTGCTGAACGTTCTTGTAAGAACAGTTCCACAAGACGATATAACTGCCAGTAGCGTTCATGACTCTTGGGATTGTAGACAGCTGTCACGAAGTCACCAGTGGCAGCCGCCTTGATACGTCGCTCGATAGTTTCCCATGGAGTCATCAGGTCACTCAGGGAAATGATGCACATATCATGCCCGATAGGGGCACCCAATAAAGAGGCGGCCTTCTGGAAAGCAGAGATTCCTGGTAAGGAACAGATCTCTATATCCGTCCCTCGCTGCTTCCTCATTTCATAGATGAGTGGCGTCATTCCATAGATACCAGCATCACCAGAAGAGATGACGACCACCGTCTTGTTTTGTTCAGCGAACTCAAAGGCTTGCCGGGCACGTTCCCTTTCTTTCTTCATCCCCGTATCGACACATTCACAATGATCCTTGACATACGGCTGGATAAACTGGAAATAGTATTTATATCCTACAATGACATCAGCCTGTTGTACTGCCTCCAGTACAGCGGGTGTGATGTCTTCCTTGCTGCCAGGTCCTATGCCTGCAATGATAATCTTTCCCATATTGTCGTCAAAGGTACGAATAAGTGAGTAAAATGCCAAATAAATTACTTAAACTTAACTTTCAGTCCAACCACAAGCATACGCCCAGGGGTGTAGAGAGCATATTTCCTGTTAGCTGAATCAATACGGCGATCTACCTTGTTGAAGAGGTTGTCAATACCGATACAGGGTTCGAGTATAACCCATTTGGCACAGTCGATTGTATGGGTAGTATGGAGATTCCATAGTCCGAAACCTGGTGCGTCTTCATAGTCTGGATAATACGTCTTTGACTGTAGTTTGCCGTTTATATTGACATTGAGCCGATACTTTCCCCATGTGTGGTGATAGTTAGCAGCAATGGTAGTAGCATGACGGATGCTGCGCTCCAATAGTGTCCATTCCTCTTCGCTCTTAGTACGGGCATAAGTATAGGCATAACTTGCCGAGAAATTGAAACCTTGGAAGAGGTTTACTGAGATATCCGCCTGAATCCCCTTGACGTCTCCCTCATCACTATTCTGATAGAGTGAGTAGCGTTCGAGCTTGGCAGCCTGATCAGCGGTCATCTCAGGGAATTCTTCTTGGAGCATCCTTAGAGTGTTGTCGTCAACATTAATATTCTTACGCACCACCATATCCTTGATACGGTTGAGATAACCTGTTATGCTCATGGCAATGAACTGGGTACGGTATTCGGCATTCAGGGAGAAATAATGACTTTTCTCTGGTGCGAGGTCCTTATTGCCAAAGATAATCTGTGGTTTCCCACGATTCACAGAGAAATAGTGATAGTAGAGCTCATCCAGTCCAGGTGCACGGAATCCTGCGGAGTAAGTAGCACGGAATCGGAAATCGCCAGGAGCATACATGACAGTGACCTTGGGAGTAAGACGCTGGTTGAATGTCTCATGGTGAGTCAGACGTAACCCAAGTGTCGCTGTGAAGTCCTTGAGAAATTTCATCTCATGCTGTGCATAGGCAGCGATGTTATAGACATGTTCTTCGATATTCCCGGAAGATGCCGTGAGGTAGTCTCTATGCCAGTCTGCACCGAAGATGGTCGTAGAGTTTGAGGATAGTCCGAGAATCGCTTTCACTTGTCCTTCCATGGAGCGTTGTTTCTTAGACTGTACATAGTCTCCAACGGCATAGTCCTTGGTTTCTACATCGTATTCCTTGCCATAGCGGAAACGGTCAACGGTGAAGTCTGCCTGTATAGAGTTCCTGTTGTTAAACTTATAAATGCCGCCGATGTTCCATCGGAAACCTTTATAGCGCATCTCATAGTCGGTACC
>CADCEW010000026.1 GCA_902800585.1 uncultured Prevotellaceae bacterium | reverse complement strand
TTGTGCCACTAAAAGTTGCATAAATTAGGTACCTGTTAGGTAGGTGTTGAACAAACACCTACCTATCCTTAAACCCTTTATACATCGGCATTTCAGCCATATATAGGTAGGAGGGTAGGTGTTTTTGCGAAATTCTTATTTTGTCTTAACTCCATAACTCCATATCAAAAACAACGTGTTTTCGAAGTGAAAACAATATACTTTCGACCCAAAAGTAGCATACATTCGATGCGTTTGTAACGTTCAAACTACCCGTTTGGAGCGTTCAAACTTTATAGTTCATTTTTCAAAAATAAATATTTTCAACTTTAACTTTTCAATTTAATTTCGTACCTTTGCACCAAACATCAAGAGCAGTCATCTTCGGATGGACTCGCCAACCGAGTTTTGGAAACCACGGTGGTCAGTACGATGTGGAAGCAATATTAATAAACTTCAAAACATTCCAAGTTATGCAACAGCACATTTATTACATTAAGTATGCCCTGCAATTCGCAGACATGCAAATTCCCGAGTTAGTAACCGTTTTCAACGCACAAGTACAGAACCGAGGCTGGTCCTCTATGCGTGCTTATTATGATCAGGCACTCATCGACGAATTCCAACTGCGAGGCATTGATGTCTCTGCCGTTAGCGATGGCAAGACAATATCTTTCGCCCATCCAGTAAAGTACGACATAGAAGATAATCGCCTCATCGCTATTAGTTGATACCTTATATTATATAAATACTCCGCCCTTGACAGTCTGCTCTTTGTCAGGGGCGGAGTAAATTATAAAACTATACAAACAAATCTCCCATTGCTGCCGATAATGACACTTTACACCTGTCACATATATCTGTGATAGTTGCCCCATTATTCGACAATCCATAGAAATTATCCTCGCTGACAAGGACATACTCCCATTCGCGATTCATTCTCTCTTCAGGTTTCAGCTCATTGATTTTACGAGTCCACTCCACTGCTGCCGTCTGTTTCTGTCGGACATTCTTATCAAAGAGTTTGTCGTTGCCTTTCGTTTCAATCAAATAAACCTTTTGATTTGTTGCCACGATGAAATCAGGATGATAGGTTGCCATCAGTCCATCCTTTCGCATATAATAGATAACAGCAAAAGGATGCATATTCTCACTGATTTTTAAGAAGCGTTCTACTTCTCCATCTTTGTCAAGGAAATCGATAAATGCTTTTTCCAATCCACCACCATGAGTTGGGAATCCTTGACGTTCATAAATGGTCTTGTGAGTTTCAAGAGAGAATGATTCACGCATCTTTATTTCTATAACAGACGAAAACCTCGTATGAACAACCTGAGCATCTGTCGTCATGATATTCTGCTGCATATTGAAGATGGCACGAGCCATTTCCTCAATAATGTGTTTAGTGACAATAGCATCCTTAGATAGCAAGATTTTCCAGTCGCTTCCATTAAAAGGATTAAATGGCTGTCCAAACAAACGAGTGCGGATATATTGGTCAACAACAGCAATCGTCCTTGCTTCATTTATTTGCAAATTCGGAACAGGCATTTCACGATGAGAAGTCACCTTGTCAAATCGTAGTGTTATTGTTCTGAGTAATTTTTGCAAGTACTCATTATAACTGGTGGCTGTAAACAGATTGGCAGTCACCTTGTAACGTCCAAACTGTGTTTTAGAGATGGCTTCTTGCGATATAAAGGTTTCACCATCTTGTGCCAAGAACTGGCGAAGTTTCTCCAACGGGAATGCAGTAAATGGCTGTAGGCCATTGATGTCAATTTCTACATCCTCCAACTCTTCTTCTGCTTCCCTCACAATTATTGGCCATTCAAAGTCAAATTGCTCGTAATCCTCACGCAGACCTACTCTTATCAAGTCACCAGTAGAACCTCCTTCACCAGCCTCTCCTGTATCTTCGACTGCCAATCCTTGTGCAAATAAATCTTCATAGAACTGAATAAAGGCAGGATGCTCAATGATGCTAAGCATGTCAATATATGTTCTGGGCTGAGTATGGAGTTGCAGCACACGCTTGCGATCATCATCCTTGATGCTTTGGTATTCTGGTTCTCTCCACATCAAGCGCAATCCTCGACCAATAATTTGTTCCAACAAGATGGGTGCCTCAGATGAACGCAAAGGGACTATCACACAGATATTGTTCACATCAAAACCCTCTCTCAGCATCAATACAGAGATAATAACCTTAGGCTTCTTATATTTATCTATATTAAATAGGTTTTCCTTTATCTGATTCCATTCTTCTTCTGTAACTTCACCTTTAGCATTACTGTCTATAGTAACGACCTCATCTTGTGACAATCCATCTTCTATCATCAGTTGAGAAACAAAGGGAGCCACAGAAGTATCTTCGCAGATAACGAGCATCTTTGGATTCTTTTTCTCATCAACAGCAGTAAACTCATTCTCTAACTTCTTCAACTTTGCCAATCCTGCACGAAGCATCAGTCGCTGACCATCACTGAGGTCGCAAACCTTATTACGTTCGTCTCGAACAGCCTTATAATCCAAATGCTCCAGTTCTGTCAATTCCTGACGTCGATCTAACAAAAGAGTTTTCACCAAACCCTTACGCATAGCTGTAGCCAAATCAAAATCAACTATGATATGTGGAAAGTACACCTTCTGCACTTTCTTACCAGAACCTCTTTGGTCGTATGGTGTTGCCGAGAAGTCAATCTGAAAAAATTGTTCTCCTTTGTTTTCTGCAATGATGTTCAAGCCTTTCTGCCATTCTACTTCTTCAATCTCTCCATTGCGTTTCAGTTCATGGATATGGTGAGCCTCATCATTTATCACCATGATGTCATCAAGGCTTGCAAGGTATTCCAATTCCGAACCTCTCAGGTATCTTCTATCAAGCATACCCAAATCGTTGCCTGCTGCCTTGCCAGGACGGATAGGCAATAATTTGTTGATAATGGCAGGTACGTCATTATCTTCATCCTGCGTTTCATCCTCCATTTGATTCTCAAATAGATGCCAGTTAGTCAGTGCTATTAATCCTTCACCTGTCGTTTTACGTCCTATGCCATCTTCTTTTGTTACGACGCAGTTCTGAATTAAAGAAAATACCTCTTGCCGATAATGCACAGGGATAAAGACTTCCTGGTTCATATAGTAGTCATTGGTCTCTATATCCCGTTCTTTGGTTTTTTTATTTAATCTACCACAAAATGCATCCAACAATCTATCATATACTATAAGACCAGGTGCCACAAGCAAGAAGTTTTTCGTAAATCTACCACTACGGACATCTTCATGTCTTGCATTCAGCATCTGCCAAATCAATATAGCATGCATTACCCATGTCTTACCTGTACCTGTTGCCATCTTCACGGCATACTTTGGCATTTGATATTTCTGCTGATTCAATGTTGCCAAGTCTGCCATTGACATCATATCTGAGGTAATCTGCTCGTAGTAGTCAAGCACACTCTTGGCTTTCAGGACTTCATGCAAATATACAATATTCAGAATAGCCTGACGCTGTCCTGCATGGAAGTTAAGGTTTCTCAAAGAACAATATTCTTCCGAGAACCAGAACTTCAACAACTCTTGTGTGGTTGGTGTTACTTGTTCTAACAGTTCACCACTCTCCCAAGCCTCATTCACCGTCTCGCTCAGTCGCTTTGCCAACTCCAGCGAAGTGTTCACGTTGTTTGTCTTCATACGCTCTCAACCACTTGACTTTCAAAACCAAATACATCCACAGCCTTGATGCAGACCTGACGATGGTCTTTTCTCGGCACTCTCAAACGAGTCTTATAAACACAATGTAGCGGGTCATTGTCATTCTCTATATTCTCTCTATAGTCCTGCCATGTAGAGCGGAAGGTAACTCCGTCGTAGTCTGGATCAATACTCCAGTATTCTATCAGCGACAATGGGTCTTGTTCCAATACTTGCTGCAATTTCTCTTTGTCCTTATCATCAAGTGGGATATTGTCAGGAGACAATAGTACATAGTTTTCTAACTCTACATCTATCTCGTCCTGTTCTCCTGCTGGTGTTATAACCAATGGCTTTGCCACTAAGTATTGTAATGAAGAGAAACGTACTGACCTGTCGTCTATTAATTTCTTATAGCCTTTCTTAGCCAACTTATCCAATAGGTCTGGTGGAATCACCAACACTTCAACCTTCGATGATTCATACTTCTGAATGGCTTGTGAGATATCGAAAGCAAAGTTCCATCCAAGTACAACCACCTTTTCCCAATCACCACCAAGCAGTGATGCTTTTGCTTCTACTGCTTTGCGGATAGTAGCAGCAGTTGTCAAGCGGTTAGGTGAATCTACCATTACTAATGTTCGCGTACCTTTTATATATCCAAAGTTACGATCATTTGTTTGCTCTGGCGTAAAGGGCAAAGCACCATAAAGTCCCAAAACGACTTGGCTCAAATCGCCCACATGCTTATATCGTTTGTTATTCTTGAATGCTTCCTTTTGATAGTCGCCAATACTCTGGTACAAGAACGGCTTTACCTCTTGGTCTATAAAGCGTTTACGCATTACTAATGAAGCAGGCTTGCCAATGTCGCAGGTAATCCATCTTCTACCCAATCGTTCTGCCACAGCAGCCGTTGTGCCGCTACCACCGAAGAAATCGCAAACGAGATCACCGGGATTACTACATGCATTTAGCACTCTTTCCAGTAATGCTTCTGGTTTTTGAGTTGCATAACCGACACGTTCTTCTTTGTTTTTGGGATCTACAGCCTTTATATCCCAAACAGAATCTATTGTGTTACCTTCAATTTTGAGAATCACATCATTGGGACCAGGTTTCCTATGATTCTCCTTGACAAAACGATTGTAATATCCTTTAAAGCGTGAATCTGTTTCTGGATAATATGCTCCAGTTATCTCGTTGTTCTCATTCAGAAACTCGTTCCAACGTGTGAAATCTATCGTTTCTTCTGCGTTATTATCCTTTAAAAGATGAAAAGTTGAGTTAGAGGATTTCGAATAAAAGAAAATATTATCATGTTTTCTTGGGAAATAACTTCTAACTTGACCTTGAAATGTTTGGTAATGCCAGATAATCTCATTTTTGAAGTTTTCCTTTCCAAGAATATCATCCATAAGCAACTTAACGTAGGATGCCACATGCCAGTCAATATGTATTAGAAGGTTTCCTTTGTCTGAAAGTAACTCTCTCATCAATATCAGTCTTGGACATATCATTTTTAAGTACGAAATCGTTCCTTCTTCCCAAGTATCTGCATATGCAAACTGCTCAATAACTGTTGGCTTTTGCTGAATATCAGTTCCTGGCAAAGAGATCTTTGTGCGATAATCTGCCTTAGAGTCAAAAGGTGGATCAATATAAATAAGGTCAACCTTACCTCGAAGTGAAGGAAGACCTGTTTGTGCATCTCCTGCAAGAAGTGCCTGCATGGCTAAAAGGTTGTCACCATAGATGAGACGGTTCATCCATCCTACATTACCTCCTGCCATATTAAAAGCATTGGGAATCTGTGGTGCACTGCCTTTAAACAGTCCACTCACATCCTTACTTGGTAACACCAACTCATTGGTCTGTAAACCAATCTGCGTACCACTACTCAGCCGCTCTAATATCTGTGCAGCCTCACGCTTGCCCTCGCTCACAATACGAGGCAGTTCCTCTATTAACGATTTAGCCATTTCGTCAGCATTAATATCTTCAAGTTTATACTAATGCGTCGAGCCAATAAACAAACATCCCTGCAAGCACCAAAACAAAAAATGTGGACGAATCCCCATTCAATGTTCCAGGTACTTGCAGGAAACCTATGCAAAGAAAACAGGAAAACGCCCACTATACAAGTGAGCGCGTCCATTATTACTTTGCATGTTCTTTCTACCTGCAAGTTTCGGAACATTTTGAATAATAGCCAACGCTAATGTTTAACCCTCAAAAGTTTGCACTGCCGCTTTCACTAAAGCATCATGGCAATGCAGTTGCAAATATAGGGATTATTTCTTACAGTTCCAAGTTTTTCAAAAGAAAAGTTGAAAAACACCTATCACTGAGGTAACCTGTTTTGAAAATAAATAAGGAAAATCTTGGTGATTTCAGAAATAATTTCTACTTTTGCAGTGTCAGAACAGATGTTTTGACTATCCGGGCAGAATCCCGAGAGGGCAAGACTATATCGACACTACCCATTTAAAAGAGTCTCTTCGGAGACTCTTTTAGTTTTAGCGGAGATATCTTTTCATGAACATTTTGATGTAGGAATTACCCTCAACAAGATGCCAAGTGACAGGTACCTGACATAAACGATGCCTGAGTTAAGATGTAAGAAGTAAGAATAAATAAGGCTAATTAGTAATAATAGTAGTTAGTTTTGGTTTTTAGTTATTGAATCCCTATGTCGTGAGGCATGGGGATTTTTTGTTAATTATACCTCTTACGTTCAGAGCCTCATCACCCTGATATAGTTGAAAGTTACCATGGAATGTTAGGCTTCTGGTCTAAGTTCCTCAACCAATGCGGCAAGAGATTTCAGATTTTTACCTGCAAATCGTCCCTCTTTGGCTTCACTAAAGCCTTTTGTGATAGTCTCAGTTATGAAAGCCTTCTCAGCCTCCACTTCTTTAGAGGATGTAACCAACTTGCCAATAGTCACACCTTTTATAGCCCCAAGAATCTTTTTCAAACTTGGGATAAGGCTTGCATCCTCAATATTCAATACTATCTGTGTCATAACTCAAAACGTTTTGCAATTACGCTGTAAAGGTACACTCTTTTGTTGATACTGCCAAATATTTCTCCTATTTTCTCTAATTATCGTGAAATGGAAAAAATGCTGATGTGTCAAGTGACAGGTACCTGACATAACTAAAGTCACAAATCTTTCAAAAGATTTTTGAGGAAAGATGTATCGTTTCCGTTTTTTTTTCGTAACTTTGTCACCACGTTAATATAACAACTAATAAAATATAAAGTTATGGCTTTTTTAACAGACGAGAAATTGGTGATTGTTGGTGCCGGTGGTATGATTGGCTCCAACATGGTACAGAGTGTGTTGATGCTGGGCTTGACTCCCAACATTAGTTTGTATGATATCTATGAGCCTGGTGTTCATGGTGTTTACGACGAGATGTGTCACTGCGCTTTCCCTGGTGCAAACATCTCTTACACTGTAGATGCCAAGGAGGCTTTCACAGGTGCTAAGTACATCATTTCTTCTGGTGGCGCTCCACGTAAGGAAGGTATGACACGTGAGGACCTGCTGAAGGGAAACTGTCAGATTGCAGCTGACTTCGGTGAGAACATCAAGAAGTACTGCCCAGACGTAAAACACGTCGTAGTTATCTTCAACCCTGCTGACGTCAATCTTCAACCCTGCTGACGTCACAGCACTTACTGCTTTGATTCACTCAGGTTTGAAACCCAACCAGCTGACCTCTCTGGCAGCGCTCGACTCTACCCGTCTGCAGCAGCAGTTGGCTCAGGAGTTCGGTGTCCGTCAGGACAAGGTGACCAACGCTTACACCTATGGTGGTCACGGTGAGCAGATGGCAGTATTCGCCAGCAAGGCGCTCATCGACGGCAAACCTCTCTCTGAGCTTCCTCTCTCTGACGAGCGTTGGGCAGAAATCAAGCACATGACAACACAGGGTGGTAGCAACATCATCAAGTTGCGTGGTCGTTCTTCTTTCCAAAGCCCCGCTTATCAGGCAGTGAAGATGATTGAGGGAGCTATGGGTGGCGAACCATTCAAGTGGCCTGCTGGTTGCGACAAGGACGGTGTACACTTCACTCAGCCAGAGGGTACTGCTGAGGAGATGGCTGCACTTCAGGCTTCGTACGAGCACCTGCAGAAGATGCGCGACGAAATCATCAGTCTTGGCATCATTCCTGCTGTAGCAGACTGGAAGACAGAGAATCCGAACTTGTAAACACAACAAGAACAAATGGGGAATGAAAAAGTTCATTCCCCATTTTTCCATACAACCAACATGAAGACTTATGTGGATGATGCTCTTTTTCGCCCTGCCCCTGCTTGCCATAAGTTATATCGGATGGCATGTGTGGTGTCTGTTGCCTTTGTCGGGCATCTGGAAGACGTTTATCATCGGCTGCATGGTTGGTTGTTTCCTTTTGACATTTGCCAACTTCTCACGCTCGACAGACGGTATGCCCATGCCTGCTGCCATTTTCTGTTATGAAGTAGCGAACTCCAGCCTCATCATCCTGCTCTATCTCTTCATGCTCTTCCTATTGCTCGACTTAGGAAGACTGGTGCGTCTGATTCCGCGTACCTTATTATATAATAACTGGACTACAGCTATAGGCATCTTCGTCTTCATGACCATTCTCTTCACTTATGGCTATTTCCACTATATGCACAAGTATCGTGAGGAGATACAACTCACCACGAAAAAGCCTTTGGTAAAGCCTCTCAAACTTGTTATGATGAGTGACCTGCATTTAGGTTATCATAACAGAAGGGAAGAGTTGCATCGTTGGGTGGACATGGTGAACGAGGAACATGCCGATATTATTTTGATTGCAGGCGACATCATCGATATGAGTATCCGTCCCATCAAAGAGGAAAGAATGTTTGAAGAGTTCCATCGTCTTAACGCTCCTGTCTATGCTTGTATCGGTAATCATGAGTTCTATAGCGGAGAACCTGATGCACAGAAATTCTACGAGCAGGCTGGTATCCATTTGTTACAAGACGCCTGTACTATCGTTGGTGACCTCTGTATCATTGGAAGGGATGATCGCACCAACAGACATCGTAAGCCCCTTGCCGACCTCATGAAACAAGCAGACCGTAAGAAGTTCACCATCCTACTCGACCATCAGCCCTACTTCTTGGAACAGACAGAACGGCAGAAGATTGACTTTCAGTTTAGCGGACATACCCATCACGGACAAGTATGGCCTATCTCATGGATTACAGAACATGTCTATGAGTGTGCCCATGGCGCATTACAAAAGGGGGACACTCAATATTACATCACTTCAGGAATCGGTATCTGGGGTGGCAAGTTCCGCATTGGAACCCGTTCAGAGTATGTTGTAGTGACTATCAGATAGTCTCTGTCTCCAGTTCATTGCTATAACGACAGTCAGGATTCTCTTCCAAATAAATCTTACTATAGGCTACATAATGCTGGGCATTGTCTGTCTGACCTGGACGAACAGGTTTTATATACTTGGCAGGAACACCACCCCATATCTCATGAGGGGGAATCTTTGTGTTCTGAAGTACCAAGGCACCTGCAGCAACAATGGCCCCTTCGCCTATCTCACAGTTATCTAACAACGTAGAACCCATACCTATCAAAGCACCATCATGGATGGTACAGGCATGGACAGTAACATTATGACCGATAGTAACATCATTGCCGATATGCGTAGGACCTGTATCGTGCGTGACATGAACACAAGAGCCGTCTTGAATATTCGTCCCATTGCCAATAGTAATAGGAGCCACATCGCCACGGACTACTGCATTGAACCATACAGAACACTCATCGCCCATTGTCACATCGCCGACAATAGTAGCGTTCTCACTGAAATAACAGTCACGTCCCCATTTGGGGCTCATACCTTTATAACTCTTGATTAATGCCATGATGCTTAATAAAGTTGTACACAGGAAAGGATTCTGTCTGTCGCACCAACACGCTGACTGACAAAATCACCTGCCTCTTTGCTCGCCTTCTCCAAAGACTGAGGTTCGTCGAGGAAACGCTGCATGACACGATTAAAGTCTGCAGCATCCTTTATCTCATAGCCACCACCACAATCTTTTAAGCCTTGTGCCTCTTGGAATCGTTGATTGTTAGGACCGAAGATAACAGGAACACCCCAAACAGCAGCTTCCAACGTGTTATGGATACCTTCTCCAAAACCACCGCCCACATAAGTCACTGTCGCATAGTGATAGATACTGGAAAGGAGTCCGAAACAATCGATAATAAGAACGTCGGCTTCTTGGCTATTAGCTGTTGGCTGTTGGCTATTAGCTAATTCTGTATAACGAATGACCTTGCGTCCTTCTAACTTACCTAAAATCTGTTGCAGATGATCCTCCCCTATTACATGAGGCGCAATAATCATCTTCCAATCCTGATGTGCATTAAAATAGGGGATAAAGATATCTTCGTCGGGTTGCCAACTACTGCCTGCCACAAACACTTTCTTGTCACTAGCAAAAGCTTCTACCAACGGTAGTTGCTTGGCATCGGCCTTAATCTGCATCACACGGTCGAAGCGCGTATCGCCTACGATAGAGACGTCCTTGATGCCTATCTTTGCCAACAACTTCTTACTGATCTCATTCTGTACGAAGAAATGAGTGAAGCATTTCAGTACATGTGCATACTGTCGTCCATACCAGCGGAAGAATATCTGCTTGGGACGGAAGATACTGCTGACACTATACACAGGTACATTGCGGTGCTTCAGAATATGCAGATAGTTATACCAGAACTCATACTTGATGAAGAACGCCATCACAGGACGGATGGTACGAAGGAAACGACGGGCGTTGGTAATCGTATCAAGCGGCAGATAACAAATAATATCCGCTCCCTCATAGTTCTTACGCACCTCATAACCCGAAGGTGAGAAGAACGTCAGCAGAATCTTATACTCAGGATGCTCCCTGCGCAGTTGCTCCATCAGTGGACGACCTTGTTCAAACTCGCCCAAAGATGCTGCATGGAACCACACATACTGTGCCTTGGGGTCTACCTTCTCCTTCAGCACGCGGACAGCATTACGCTCTCCCTTCCACATCTTACGAACCTTATCACTGAAAAGGCTTGTGATGGCAACACCTATGAGATAGAGATATATTCCGAGATTATACATACTTAGCCCAATACTTTAATGGCACGTTTCATTCGATTGATGGTCTCTTCCTTGCCCAAGAAAGCGGAGATATCAAACATACCAGGCCCTTTACCCTCTCCGACAAGAGTCAGTCGCCAGGCATTCATGATATTACCCAACTTGTATTCTTTCTCAGCAATCCACTGCTCCACGACTTGTTCCTGATGCTCCAAAGAGAAATCATCAAGACCCTCGAGAACACCAATAAGTTCTGTCAACTGTGCAGCACTATCTTCTTTCCAACGTTTCTTGACAGTTTTCTCATCATACTCAGTTGGAGCCTCGAAGAAGAACGAACAGAGAGGCCACAATTCCTTGACAAAGGATACACGGTCTTTCATCATCGCCACTACTTGCAAGATACGCTCCGATGAATCCTTTACACCATGTTCGCGACAGATGGGCTCAAACAAAGAGGCTATCTCCTCATTGCTCTTCTTCAGGATATACTCATGGTTGAACCAGATGCCTTTCTCATAAGCGAAACGGGCACCTGCCTTCGAACATTTTGTGATATCAAACAACTGCACCAATTCATCTAACGTGAATAACTCTTGCTCGGTACCTGGATTCCACCCAAGCAAAGCAAGGAAATTGATGACTGCCTCTGGGAAGTAGCCACTCTCCCGATAACCAGAAGAAACCTCACCCGTCTTAGGATCATGCCACTCCAGCGGGAATACAGGGAAACCCAAACGATCACCATCACGCTTCGACAGTTTTCCTTTGCCATCGGGTTTCAACAGCAAAGGAAGATGGGCGAAACGAGGCATCGTATCTTCCCAACCGAAAGCGCGATAGAGCATGACATGCAAAGGAGCAGAAGGCAACCATTCCTCACCACGAATCACATGGGATATCTCCATCAGATGGTCATCCACGATATTCGCAAGATGATAGGTAGGCAACTCGTCTGCACTCTTATACAGCACCTTGTCGTCACAGATATCACTCTTTACACGTACTTCACCGCGAATAAGGTCATTGACAAGAATCTCTTGATCGGGTTCTACTTTGAAACGGACAACATACTGTTTTCCATCCGTCATCAACTGTTCTACTTCCTCTTTCGATAAAGTCAGGGAGTTACGCATCTGCTGTCTAGTGTGACAGTCATATTGGAAATTCTGAATCTCAGTACGCTTGGCTTCCAGTTCTGCTGGAGTGTCGAAAGCAATGTATGCCTTTCCTGCATCCAACAACTGCTTGACATACTTTTTATAAATGTCACGACGCTCGCTCTGACGATAAGGACCTTTGTCTCCTCCAAAAGATACGCCCTCGTCAAATTGAATACCCAGCCACTTAAAAGACTCTATGATATATTCCTCGGCTCCTGGTACAAAACGAGTGGAATCCGTATCTTCGATACGAAACACCAAGTCACCACCATGCTGACGCGCAAACAAATAATTATACAGGGCAGTGCGTACTCCTCCGATGTGCAAAGCCCCTGTAGGACTGGGTGCAAAGCGCACCCTTACTCTTCTTTCTGCCATATTATTATAATGGTATCGCTTAAAATTGCTGCAAATTTACACATTTTTTTTTATATAGAAGTCTTTTTCGTCCGTAAATCCTTTGACTTCATTTTATTTTTCGTATCTTTGGCTTCGCCGAACTTACTCCGTCTCGACAAAAAAAAGAACAAGTTTCTTTGTTTTGTGCTCGACTTTTCGTAACTTTGCAACAGAATGAAAAATTATTTTGATTTTAAAGAGGAGCAGACTTGGCGTAATTTCGTGACACGCCTGGTATTGATTATCATATCCATCGCACTGATTGTCTGGGCAATGCCCCATGACAATCTCAGCCATTTCCATATCGAGAAAGGCAAGCCTTGGAAATATGCAGACTTCACTGCGCCGTTTGATTTCCCTGTGTATAAATCTGACGATGCCATCCGTGCAGAGAAAGACAGTCTGATGAAAGCTTACGAGCCTTATTACCAATACAATCAGGAGAAAGAGGCTCAGATGGTCAAGAAATTCCAACAGGACTATGTCGATGGTATTCCGGAGTTAGGTCCAGAGTATGTGAAGATCATCTCCAATCGCCTGCACAGCCTCTATCAGCAAGGTATTATGTCGCCAACGGAATATTCGGAATTGCGATCTGATACGGCACGGATGATACGTATCGTTGTCAATAAGCAGGCCAACAGCGTATCCATCATGGAAGTCTATTCCACCAAAACTGCCTACGAGCAACTCTTCCAAGACGAGATGCTTGCCTTGCAACGTCCTATTCTGCAGAAATGCAACCTCAACGACTATATCACACCAAACCTTGTCTACGACCGTGAACGGAGCGAAACGAGTATCAACGACATGATGTCTAGTATTGCTTTGGCAACTGGTGTCGTACAGAAAGGACAGAAGATTGTTGAACGTGGAGAGATTGTGACAGACAAGACCTATCGTGCCATAGAGTCATTCATGAAAGAGAATGAGCGATTGCATGAAGACAACACTCAGAATCAGTTCTCCTTATTGGGAAGAATACTTTATGTGACGCTCATTATTCTTGGTTTCACCCTCTATCTTAGTCTGTATCGAAGAGACTATCTCGTGAAGTCACGGAAAATCATGATGGCATATGCCCTGATTACGATTTTCGCTATCTTGACTGGAATTTTCATGCGTAACACCTTCCTGCATGTGTATATCCTACCATATGCTATGGTACCGATTTTCGTCCGTGTGTTCATGGACTCCCGTACGGCATTTATGGCACATATCACCATGATATTGATTTGTGCAGTCATGCTCACCCACTCTTTCGAGTTTGTGGTTGTTGAAACTGTTGCCGGCTTGGTGGCTATCAGTTCTTTAAGGGAACTGTCTCAACGCTCCCAGTTGTTCAAGTCAGCAGTCCTTATCGCCATAGCCACAATGGCCATCAACCTTTCCTTCGACTGGATGCAGACTGACTCTTTATCGAAGATTGACTATAGCACCTACAACTACCTGATAGTAAACGGCATCACCTTGTTGTTTGCATATCCGTTACTCTACCTGATTGAGAAAGCATTCGGCTTCACTAGCGATATCACCCTGATTGAGTTGTCAAACACTAACAACCAGCTGTTGCGTCAGATGAGTGAGATAGCCCCTGGTACTTTTAACCACTCTATCCAGGTCGCCAACCTTGCCGGTGAGATTGCCAACAAAATCGGGGCAGAGGCACAACTGGTTCGTACGGGTGCCCTTTATCATGACATCGGTAAACTCACAAATCCCATCTATTTCACAGAAAACCAGTCTGGGGTTAATCCACATGAGATGCTGACGGAGATAGAAAGTGCACAGATGATTATCAGTCATGTGACGGAAGGACAAAAGATGGCAGACAAATATGATTTGCCCAAAGAAATACGTGACTTCATTTCTACACACCATGGACAAGGAAAAGCCAAGTATTTCTATATCAAGTATCATAAGGAACATCCAGATGAGGTTGTCGATGATTTGTTGTTTACTTATCCAGGACCTAATCCTTTCACTCGTGAACAGGCGATACTGATGATGGCTGACACAGTGGAAGCAGCCTCCAGGTCAATGTCTGAATACACGGAAGAGGCCATTCGAGACTTGGTCGACAAGATGATAGACACACAAGTGAACGACGGATTCTTCCGCGAGTGCCCTATTACTTTCCGTGATATCCAGTATGCCAAGACGGTCCTTATCGATAAGCTGAAGACTATCTATCATACCCGCATCAGTTATCCGTCAGAGAAATAATCTCTTTTCTATTGCGCACTTTTTGTCGTTTTGTGCATCATTTTTATGCACAAAATAGCACATTTGTGCAAGAAATGTGCAATATTTAGTTAATAAACCTTAATCTGTGCGCGTTTACAAAGCAACTAATAAACATTTATTATACCTTTGCGCCCGGTTTGTGAAAAATTTGTTTAAAACGTAAGATATAAGAGAAATGAAAAAGAGTATTATCTCGTTAGTTGTTTTCATGATGACTACAGGAGGAGTCTTTGCAGGTGGTATCCTCACCAACACCAATCAAAGTGTATTATTTTTAAAGAACCCTGCCCGTGATGCTGCTATCGGATTGGATGGCGTATACAGCAACCCCGCAGGTGTCGCTTTCATGCCAGAGGGATTCCATATCGCCCTCAACTGGCAATATGCTCATCAGACGCGTACTGTTACTTCTGTCAGTCCTCTTTATGTATTAGGCAGGAAGAACAACAATAATGAAAGAAAGATCTTCGAAGGAGTGGCTGACGCACCTTTCATCCCATCTCTGCAAGGCGCATGGAATAAAGGTAATTGGAGTCTCCAATTCAACTTATCCGTTCCTGGTGGTGGTGGTTCTTGTGAGTTTGCTGACGGTCTGGGCTCTTTTGAGCGTGTCGTCGGAAGTATTGCCAACATGTTGGAACCCCTCGGTGCCCAAGGATATGACATGGACGGCTATATGAAAGGACGCCAGTATTTTTATGGTGTACAACTCGGTGCCGCTTACAAGATACATCCCAACCTCTCCGTTTATGGTGGTCTGCGACTGCTTTACGGTGATGCTACCTACAAGGCAAAAATCAGCAACATCCAAGTAAAGACGGAAAACGGCTATGTTGATTTCGCCGACTTTATGACCAACTCTACAGCCACCGTTAATAATGCCCTCGATTTGGTCAATGCTGGCATTGCACAGTATAAAGCTGCAGGCATTCCTGTTCCTGCCGAACTTCTTGCCCAGCAGGCACAATTAGAAAGCACCAAGGCGAATCTCACCCAGTTACAGAAGTATGCACAAGGTGTTAACCTGCTCTGTAATCAGGATGGTTTGGGCATCGCGCCTATCATCGGCATCGACTGGAAATACAAGAACTTTAACTTTGCTGCCAAATATGAGTTCAAGACGCAGATTCGTATGAAGAACGAGTCGACCGTCTTTGAGGCAAGTGAGATTGATGCTGTCAATAAATATAAGGATGGTGAGAAAGTCAACGAGGATGCTCCTGCACTGCTGACTATCGGTGCACAATGGAAACCTATCGATGTTGTCAGCCTCAATATCGGATGGCATCACTATTTCGACAAGAATGTCAGTTGGTATAACAATGCCCAGGACTTGCTGAAACATGATACCAATGAGTTCCTCGCTGGTGTTGAATGGGATATCACCGACAAACTGAATGTCTCTTGTGGTGGACAAATCACTCGCTATGGATTGTCTGACGATTATATGAACGATATCTCTTTCGTTGTCAACAGCTATAGCATCGGTTTGGGTTGTAGTTATAAGGTGAAGGATAATATCACCCTTACTGCTGCCTATTTCCAGACCAACTACAGCGACTACGATAAAACTGTCACAGAACCAATTCCCTATAAAGAAACCTACACACGCACCAATCGCGTCCTTGGCATCGGTTGCCAGTTAGATTTCTAAAACATTACAGCGGGTCTACATCGTAGTAGATCTGTAAAGAGGAATAACGCTTGTCTGTGAGCATCTGACTCTGAGCCATGAGCAGATACTCACGGACTTTTTTCATGTCAATGCCGTTCTCCAATTTAAGAACAAGTTTACGGATGTTTTGTGATTTCACCCTAGCAACAGAAGGTTTGTCTGGACCTAATACACGACCAAAGAACCACTGGCGAAGACGACTACCCAGTTCGATGCTTGCCGTATGAACCACCTCTTCAGAACGATGTTTCATATATATATAAATAAGGTGGTAGTAAGGCGGATAATGGAAAGTCTGACGCTCTACTATCATATCCTTATAAAGGGCAAGGTAGTCGTTATGTACCACCTGTTGAATGACGGGCATCTCCTTGCTCTTCGTTTGTAGAATGACAAGTCCCCGTTTACCTTTACGACCAGCACGCCCACTCACCTGTGCCATCATCATAAAAGCATGTTCATAGGCACGAAAGTCGGGAAAATTCAACATCGAGTCAGCATTAAGGATACCTACTACACTGACTTTATCGAAGTCAAGTCCTTTGGAAATCATCTGCGTACCTATCAAGATATTCGTGCGCCCTGCCCCAAAGTCAGTAATAATACGTTCATAAGCATTACGGGTACGTGTCGTATCCAAATCCATACGAGCCACACGCGCCTCAGGAAAGACCTCTCTCACCTGCTCTTCTATCTTCTCCGTGCCATAGCCACGCGTCTTCAATTCCGTCGAGCCACAACAAGGACACTCCGTTGGCACGTGATAGGTAAAACCACAATAGTGGCACGTCAACTGATTCATTTGCCGATGATAAGTCAATGAAACGTCACAATGCTGGCAATGAGGCACCCATCCACATTGTTTACACTCTATGAGAGGCGCGAAGCCACGACGGTTCTGGAAGAGAATTGCCTGTTCTCCACGTTCCAAAGCCTCTCTCACTTTAGCAAGTAATAAGGGGGAGAAAGGTCCTGCCATCATCTTCCGATGCTGTAGGTCGGCAATATCCACCACTTGTATCTCTGGCAGTTCAATACCCTGATAACGCTCTTTCAATTCAACCAGTCCATATTTCCCTGTCTTGGCATTATGATAACTCTCCAAAGAAGGCGTTGCCGTACCAAGCAAGGTGTTTGCATGATACATCTGCGCCAGCATAATCGCTGCAGAACGGGCATGATAACGTGGGGCTGGGTCTTGTTGCTTATAAGAAGTCTCATGCTCCTCATCTACAATGATAAGTCCGAGGCGCTGGAATGGTAGGAATACAGCAGAACGGGCTCCTAATATCACATCATATGGATTCTTCGAGAGTTGTTTCTGCCATATCTCCACTCGCTCCGCATCCGAATATTTCGAATGATAGATTCCCAAGCGATTACCAAAAATACGTTGGAGTCGCTGCATCATCTGAACCGTCAAGGCTATCTCTGGTAATAGATAAAGAACTTGTTCCTTACGCTCCAAAGCTCTTTGAATCAAATGGATGTAAATCTCCGTCTTACCACTGCTTGTCACACCGTGCAACAACGTGACAGGCTTCTTCATCATCGACATCAAGATACTATTGTATGCCGTCTGCTGTGCCTCGTTGAGTTTCTTGATGAGTTCTGGATGATAATTGCCTCCATGATTCAGTCTACCCACCTCCACTTCATAGGTCTCCAGCATTCCCCGTTTTTCCAACTGTTGCAGGGTGGCGGCAGCAGCATGACTGGCATTCATGAGTTCCTCACGAGTAATCTCTGCTGGCTCTATCTGTTTACCATTCTCCAACTGATCCCATCCTGAAAGAGCAAGATACTCCGTAAAAGCCTCCAACTGCTTGGGTGCTCTTCCTAAGATATTCAAAGCGACATGCAGGGACGGTTCATTTTGATAGGTTGCTGTCAGTCGGATATATGTCTCTGTCTTAGGACGATAACCATCTTCTGCCTTCAAGCCTCCAGGAAGTGCTGCCTTATAAACCTCTCCGATAGGAGACAGATAATAGTCGGCTATCCAGTGCCAGAGCCTCAACTGCTGTTCTGTGACTGTCGGCTCTTCATCTATCAACTGACCGATAGGTTTAATCTCATAACCCTTTGACGGCTCATCATGCAACCTATCCACAATACCCAGATATGTCTTATTACGCCCAAAAGGTACCAAGACGCGCATACCTACTTTTACCGTTTTCTGCATTGAGTCAGGTAGCACATAGGTAAAGGTCCCTTGTAGGGGCACGGGTAATATGAGATCTGCGTATTTCATTCGTTCTTATGAACAACAAGAGGCACCCTTGCATTTGCAGGTATGCCTCTATGTATTTTAAAATGTTGTTTAGTTTTAGAAATAGTATCCGAGACCCAACTGCCAGGAGTTGAATTTCAACTTTCCTGTTCCTGTAGTCCCGTCTTCCTTGATATACTCTACCTCACCCGTCTTACTCAACTGGAAATTGTAGTTTGCGGTAATCTGTAACTTACTGAACACGGTAGCACCGATACCCACATTACCACTGATATTACTGCTCTTCAGCGACCATTCACCTATCTGATCCAACAATTTACTCTTATCACCAATATTAAAACCAAACTGAGGACCAGCAAAGGCAAATACATTTACAACACTGCTCAAGCCAAAACCATAGCGCACGTTGATAGGAATTTGAATAGACTGAGACTTTATCGTCTGGTCTGTGCCCTTTATCTTTCCCTGACGCTGATCATAAAGAGCAGAAGCATCTAAACTCAGACCAACTACAGGAAGAGTAAACTTGACTGTAGGACCAATATAGAAACCTGCCTTATTAGACACCCCTTCTGAATCACCTGTGATTGATGTCAAGTTCAAGCCACCCTTCAAACCAAACTTCACCTGAGCTTGGGCTGGTATAGCAAATGCGATGCACGCTAAAATAACAACAGTCAATATCTTTTTCATAATCCTTACTTTTTACTATCTTGCTGCAAAGATACACATTTTTTTCGATATTTGCAAATTTTTTATAAAAAATCTGCATTAATGTCGCTGACGGCGTACTGTTATACGCGCAGAAGAAGAAGTAGAACCACCTTCATTGGAACCCTTGCTCTTCTTTGATTTCACAGTACGGTCACGACGACTGTTTCGTGAGCTCTTTTTCTTTGAAACTTTCTCATTCTCCGGTTGTATCTTGGCTATAGAATCCAAGGAGTCACGTTCAGGTGTATGTCCGAACATACCACGTTCAAAGGCGAGCAACTCTTTTTCAATCTTCGCTTGTTCTTTCTTGGATGCATCATCAGCATTCGTCATATCGAATTCTCCAAACTGTGGACGCTGTTGTGCCTGTGTCATACGGTTGCCTGCCTTATAAATCTTTCCCTGATATTGGTTCAGTGTGAAATAATCCTCCAAGGTCATCGTGGCAGCATTGTTGAGATCCGAAGCCTGCACACTTTGACGACTCAAGTAAGGTTCCAAGTCAGTATACTTCACCCAGAATAACGGATATTTAGCGGCTTCACCACCAAAATCATCCTCTCGTACCATCACTGGACAGAGTGCTATTACCTTACGACGGAACTGTGCATTCGACTGGTCGTAATAAGCGGACTCCTTCAGATAGTACATCTTCACCTCCGCAGAAGGAATATCGCTATTCTCCACACGAATCTTCCCATCACGTGTCTCATAGAGAATGTGATAGTTATCCAACATAGTCTTGATAGCCACTTTTGAAGAATCACTGAACGACTCATTGCCATCAAGTCGATATTCATAGATGGGTATATAACCATTCAAGGCGAGTTTGAATACATAGGTAAAGAGATTCATCTGCTTGTCAATAGGCTCTACTGGATAGTAAAGTCCTGAGTTCGCCTCATCGTTCAGGTTAATCTCACGATAAATGTCACGACGCCATACAACATCCTCTGGCATATCCAAAGAAGTAGGATACATCAAACGGGCACGCTGGCTAATACCTTGATTTTGCGCTGTCACTTTCTGAGTCTGTGCCTTCGTCTCTGTTTTCTGTTGGCGACGGACCTTAGGCTGAGCCGTCACATTGGCAGCCATCAGCGATATCATTAAAAAGAACCAAACTCTCTTCATATCTGTTTATTTTATTATTTCACAATTACTTCCATAGAGGCCTTCAACTTACGAGCAGTACCATCCGGACCTGTTGCCGTCACTCTTGAGATATAAAAACGACGGTTGCGTTGCAGTTTACGGAACGTTTCTTTCTGGCGAGCAGAGAAGTGAGCACCGTCACTGACCATCGGAACGGCATTTCCCATATTGTCAAAGAAGACTGCCTCGAAACTCTGTACATGGAACGGCACATCGAGAATGCCATCGTCAATAGCAGCACCAATACCATCAGCAGCAAGCAACTGAGCCTTTGTCAAGCCTCCGCTCTTGAAACGATCCGCACCATTCTCATCCTTTACATTAATATAAGGTGTGGGATCAGGCAAGCGACGCACACGGAAGGTAACACTTCCCATCTGCTGTGGACGACCTGTATTTGTCGAGGTCACTGTGATAGTCACGTTCTGTCCTGCGGTAGAAGGTCGGGCTATATATTTGCCTGGACCTACTGGCTGAAGCGTCCCCCCTGTCATGGATGCCTGTATCTTCGTCACCGGTACACCAGGTACACTGATACTCAACGGGTTGCTATAACCTGCATAGAGCACGTTCATCAAGTCAGCGCTCACCGTAGCGGAAGGATCAACCACCGAATATTTCTGTGAGAAATTACGCTTAATCAGTTCACCATTACCATTCTGTACTTGTATATAGCCTTCAAGGGTAAAGTCACCTGTGCGACCTGCAATTGTCTCATAGAGTCCGTCTGTCAGATTCATCTCCTTACCCCCGATGAATATCTGAGGAGCCTGTGTCGTATCCACTGCAGCCATGACGATACGTGCAGAAAACTTATCACCACGTACAACAGTCTGTGCATTGGGAATGACAAAGGCATTCAACGCATTGACACGGATATCCTTCACGTCAATATTAGATACCAAAGTGTGTAATACGGCACCTTCCGCATAACGCACGTCGTTCTGTAATTTACTCAACAAAGTCACAGCGGCTGCCGTAGGCATCGATTCAAACATATATTCCTGCCAGTTCTTACCCATCGCCATAGCATTCTTCGGAATCTCCGTAGTGAGATTGGAGGCTATCAGTTTCTTCTGCTTATAGTCTGTCACCATTCCCAACATAGCATTACGATAGGCATTGATGGCATCATACAATTCTTTACCTCTACCACGTCCAGGAGCAAGCATCACCTGTGAGGCAGCCTCCAAGTCTTCCTTGTTGCGGATATTACGCACATCACCATCCTCACCATCTGCCTCTTTCACAATAGCAAGTTTCAATTCATCTGCCAAGTCATAGAGTTTATTACTCATTTCTTTGACTTTTTGCGACTTATCATACCACTGTTTCACTTTCTGAGGATTCTTCTTCATCTGCACAGCAAAGTTGTCATAGATGGCAAGATTCTCCTTTGTCGCATTGAGCGTTGTGCGTTTTAGGCTCTCCTCTACCAATGAAAAGCCGTTGAGCACCTCAGTCGAGACGTTCAATGCTAATAATGCCATGAGGACGACATACATCAAATTAATCATCTTCTGGCGTGGAGAAATCGGTCTTTTCTTAATAGCCATTTCTTACCTCTTACTTCTTACATCTGACTTCTAATCTGCATTGCCTCAATCATACGGGCATAGATTGCATTCAGTTCCGCAATCTGACGTGCCATGTGACGCGTCTGCTCATTAATTTCATCAATGGTGCCCATCTGGGAACTGGCACTTTTCAACTGCATCTCATAAACGCGACTGATACCTGTCAGCGTACGGTTCAGATTTTCCATTTCCTCTGAGTCAGCAGTGAGTCGCTTACTCTGCTCACTAACCTTACGAAGCACTTCTGTCAGTTCATTCAATTCATCGATATAATTGCCTGTAGCCTCTGCCACGCCAGCAGGAGCACCTGTAGTGAAAGACTCATTAGAGCCGCCTCCACCAATAGAACCACCGCCATTGATGATAACAGTACCACCGCCAGTGCCACCCACAATAGAACCATCACCAGTACCTCCAATAACAGCACTACCGCCTGTTCCACCGATGACTGTACCGCTACCTCCAATAACAGCACCTCCTCCCGTTCCACTGATAACGGTATGAGGCTTCTCACCATTTACGACTACTGCAGACTCTTCATTCCCACCTGCATGGATATCTAAATCCATTCCATCTGCTGTTTTGTCGAAAGGACGGTCAAAGGCAGAAAGGAAGAACACAACAACCTCGGTACCCATACCTAAGTACAGGAAGAAATTGGCACCTGGCAAGTGGGTCAGTTTAAACAGGGTACCCAAGATTACGATAGAGGCACCCCAACTATAGGCATAGTTCAGGAATGTCTGGCCAGGAACACTGTCCATCCATTTCTGCAACTTATAGATGATATTCAGTTTACTATATACAGTCATTTCTTGCTAGATTTTGATTTCTTACTTTTCACCTTATCACTGGTTGTGTTAGCCATACTGCGTACACAACGGAATCCAATATAACTACGTGGCTGGTTTTGATATTCAAACGTACGCCATGCGGAACGAATGTAAGACTCTGGGTCTTTCCATGAGCCACCCCTCACACTCTTCTTTTTCAGACGGTAGGGATCTTCTAAGGCTGCATTATACTTCAATTGGGGATTGATATCATTCATCGACTCCACACCAGCCTCTGTATAGATAGTACTGGTCCATTCAGCAACATTACCAGCCATATCATAAAGACCATTCGTGTTAGAGGCATAGATACCCACACGACTGGTTATCAAATTACCATCCTTAGTATAGTTACCTTTGTCGGGTTTGAAATTGGCATAGAAACATCCATTACCTGATGCCACATCCTGATTCTCCCATGGAAACTCATTCTGGTCTTTGCCTCGGGCAGCATATTCCCATTCTGCCTCTGTCGGAAGACGGTAACGCTGGATATAACGGGCAGCACCACCCAATCCCTTCAATAAATATTCCGTACGCCATGCGCAGAAGGCATTTGCCTGCTCCCATGTCACACCCACTACAGGATAGTCGTTATAGGCGGCACTGGAGAAATAATAACGCATATAGCCCTCATTGTCTGCATTGGGGAAGTCATTCACCCAACAAGTCGTATCAGGATACACATTCACAATATAAGTATTCAGGAAGTCCCATGGACCCGTATATTGACGATTAATGGTCTGGCGGACAATCCTACCTTCATCATCAACATAAGCAGTATCCTTGGAAATCCATATCTGTTCGTTGGTATTGGCACGAAGGTCTGTATTGAGGATACGTTCCTGTGGGTCTACACGATATTTACGCTTGGCTGCCTCAGTATAGTCATAGACCTCATAGCGATAATTCAACTGACGCCAATCTATCATCTTTTCACCTGTCACAGGATTTGTAGTATATAGACTTTCAAAAGCGCGCTGCTCATCCTCATTGGGTTTACGAGGCAACGGCTTCTTCCAGTTCAAATGAGGAGTAACAGGCTCGCCATACTTATCCTCCTCTATCTTGTAACTCTCATCCCCACCGTAATTAGGGTCTGCAAGACGCTCACGAAGGATAGAGTCACGGACATAATTCACAAACTGACGATACATGGAGTTAGTAACCTCATGTTCATCCATCCAGAAACTCTCTACAGAGATGTCACGAACAGGCATGGTCTTTCCCCACAGACTATCCTGCTTCTCAATACCCATTTTCAAATGACCTCGTTTCACCAGTGTCATGCCATAAGGCGTTGGCTCACTGAATGCACGTCCACTGGCACCAGTTACCTCACCACCTTTCGACGAGGCAAGTTTTGAGCCAAAACAGCCCGTCAACAAGACGGCAGCACTCACACAACCTATTATACGAAAAATTTTCTTCATATCCTTATACTATAATATTCTCACACTTTGGTGACGGTTACGTCCTTTCTTGTGAAGGTTCAATTCCGTCTGATAACCTACAAACAACTCATGGCATCCATGCCCCATTCCTGTTCCGGAAGTAAACATCTCATAACTATACCCAAGACAAATACCATGGAAATTACCACCAATCATTGCTGTCACTGAATGGGACGGGCTATAGCCAACACCTCCGTATAGCATTTTTCGGTCATGAGTGTATTTCACTCGTGCCGTTAAGTCCACCCGATAATCAACCCAATCTGTACGTGCTAACACAGTGGGGTGTATTGTTAGAAACGGATTTCTTAACCGAATATTGTATCCACCCGTCAAATAATACATCCGACTGATGTCTAAAATAGATTTATCACCAAGCTCGACACTGGGTGCAGTAACATGAAGCACGGACGCTCCTGCATACCAACTGCCATGCTGATAATAGAGTCCCAGACTAATGTCCATAGCCGTTCCCGTCACATCGGTGGTCGAGAAAGCAGGGTCACTGGGAGTATCCGTGTCTATCTCAGAACCTTTAAACCCTTCACTTAGCATGCCCCCTTGTATACCAATACTCATTGTTCCTCCAAACATTCTCGTTTTATACGCATATTGCAATACGATTCGTTTATGAGTAAAAAGACCTATCTCGTCATTCATCAACTGTATTCCAACTCCATGAAGTGCTCCTATCAAGCGAAAAGGCATATCTGCCGCAACATACAACGTACGGGGATTATGCTCAAAACCGGCAAAACTCATATTATAGGCACCAGTCACATTAATCATAGACTCTTTACCTACTGCCGCAGGATTAAAAGAAGGCTCCATTGCCCAGTAATGGGCAAAAGAAGCTTCCTGTTGCGCCAATGCATAGATTGACAGCAAGCATAACAATCCTGTCAATATTCGTTTTTTCACGAATATATAACGCAGAAATTCCTTTATTTATTTTATAACAACATTCCTTTTGTTATAAAAACCAAAAAGAGCGGCGTGAGAAATAATGATATACTCACACCGCTCTACAATATTAGATATATCTAGAAATTCTTTCGAACACCCTGCCATTCGGGGAATTTCATTTTCAGATATTCATCGTCAAGGAAGAGGGCAGATTGACCAACCTTGCCTTTCAGTTGCCAGTCGAGCCATTTCACGACAGCCTTTGCATAGTTACCACCATATTTCTCGTAATAGGTACCACTATGACCGTCCTTGGAATTCAGCATCACCACGGGGATATTATCAGCTATACGCTCATAGTCTTTCTGTGCATTAGCATATGCAATATCGCCAGGTCCGCCAATCATATAGAACATCGGTGTATGAAGGTTCTTGAGAGACTCCTTCGTCGCTCCCATCATTTCCATGTCTCCTATACCTGTGTTCAGCATCACACAGGTCTTGATACGTGGGTCGTAGGCAACACCCAACACCTGTGCACCTCCGCACGACTGACCCATTGCCGCCACATGGTCGAGATCAAGGCAGTGGTAGTACTCTGAGCCTTGGGTGGCATTCTGCTCCGTCAGCCAGTCAAGAACCTCTAACAGCATCTTCGGATAGGTCCTGAAGACTGGGGCTGCAGGCTGACTCTGCTTCTTACCTTTCTTGGCATTCTTGGCAGCCTCCTCTCTCTGCTTTGCCTGTTGCTCGTCACGAGCCTTCCGCTCTTCAGATGTTAGTGGCAGGATCTTCTCACCATTAGCCATGACTACCTCTCCCTTGGTTTCGGGATAAGCTGACTTCAGCACCCCTCTCCACTGCGCCATCACATCCGCTTCGTCATACGGACCGATGGCAGCAGCCACATAACCGTAGGATGCCACCTCACTCAGCAACAGGCGCATCTCCACATTGTTGTTGAAACAGGCTCCGTTGGCATAGACAATCACAGGCAGGACACCCTGCTGCGCCACTATTTCCTTCAAGTTCTGGGGGCGATACACAGTGAAACCAGGACAGGAGGCATCGCCCACCACTTCCGACTTGAATGGTCCAGTACCACCATCCTCTACTACTTGTCTTTGAGTTGTCTGGGCATTCATCTGCCCCACACTTGCGACGATCATCATCGCTGTCATTAATAACTTCTTCATAAGCTTCTTATTATGATGAACTTGTCTTTTTGCAAAGATACACATTTTACACAGAAGGGGTATAATGAATTGCCAGCAATGTAAGGTCATCACTCTGCTCAGCATCCATTACGTAGTTGTGAACAGCATCTGTGACTCTCGTTAGAATATCCTTTGGACACAGGGCGGTACACTGTTCGAGAATAGGCTTTATACAGCGTCCTTTCTGAGGGAAGAAATAAGGGATACATGTGGCACTGCTTCCCAAAATGCTAGGATTATGCTCTATCAGCTGGTAGGTCGCCCTAAGCAGAGAGTCTGGATGAGCCAAGTCGTCTGTTACTACCCATGCCATGTTGTCGAGCGTCAACTCCAGCAGTACTGCAGCGATGATGACAACAGTCATTGGAAGATTATTCCTTATAACCCGTCTTAGCTTATACCAAACAGACACCTTCGACACGATGTTTTCTTAGATTCTTTATTATTTCTTTCCTTCTATGACGAATATCACTTTTTGCAAAAGTAATAATAAAAATTGAATATCTGCAAGATTTTGATTAAATTCTTAATTATATGTAGTACCTTTGCTACTGGATTTTAGGGGTGTTTCCTGTCATATCAATTCTTCTTGCATTCAGCCCGAAGGGCTTCAAGCGCTTTATAATCAGCTGGATAATATTTCACGATAGGGGCGATGGTCATTCTTGCCAGCTTCCCTAATTTCTTCTCAAGAATTTTGTATTCTTCATATTGAGAGAGGATTAATTCCTTATTCTCCTCCGTCAAAGGAAGATCTTTCACTAACCCTGATTCCCGAACCATAACCCTGCTCTTAGCAGCTACCGACAACTCCACATGCAATTGCACATAACAGATAATGTCGAAAAAGTCCTCAGGAGGAAATTTCTTTTTAATAGACTCTAAGAAGATGCCTGTTTGGGTCTTATCCAGCTGACCGCTCTTGATGGAATCAAGCAAAGCGAACTGTTTGTCGAGACCTTTGTCAAGCCAACGGTGGATCATATCTACATCGTAGTAATAAGTCCACATCAGAAGACCGCCCAAAGTGCCGAATACGAAAATAAACTGCACCAGCGGCACGAAATGGATGGTATTATGGAACACGTGCAGCACAGGTGCTTCCATTAACAGAAATACAGACATTCCAATATCGCTCTTTTTGAGGCCTAATCGAGAACGGGAACGTTCAATGATGCGAATTGCCAGCATGAGTCCGGCAGCGACGATGGCACTGCATCCCATGTGGATCAATGCCACCTCCAAACCTCGGAACAGTACGGTTCCAAGGCTCATTTCATGGCCAAACAGCAGGTAGAAGATGTTCTCAAGGATGGAGAACCCACCACCTATGGCTGCACCGCAGATGACACTGTCAATGAAGAACACGATCTTCTTTCGGGTGGCTAACCAAAGGAGTGGGATAGCCTTGATGATTTCTTCCAGAACAGGATTGAAGAATTCAGACTGGTTCTCGGAGAGGATAGACCTAGTTAATTGGAACAGGCCGAAGCAAGCCAATGCCGCCACCATACCGCACAGAACCTGGAAGAGGAGGTTCTTTATGTTAATGAGCGAGAAATTGTCAATCTTATAGACCATAAAGATATAGATGATAACAGGGAGTAGGGCTGCGACAAATAACATTACAACAATTTTAGAGAGATCATAAATTCATTGTTTCCACGTTTTCCACCATCGAATCCTGCAGGTGCAAACAGATGGCCGTAACCAATAGACAGGGTTGTCTTGAGATAATTCAGGAACACCAGTTCAGTGGTCAGCTGGATACCTGTGCTATAGTACATCTTGTGAGATGAGTTGGGATTCCAGACGGAGAGCCCTGTCCCGAAGAATGAGCACTGGATCCACGTCGGATAGCAGAACAGGGTGCCGAAGTTATTGAGGCGGAGCGGACGCAGGTTGAGCTCTGCCGTCGCCTTGGCAAAGGAGTGTGCCGGGATGGCATCGATGGCAGCACCAGGCATCGCCAAGGTCGTACGATATTGGAAGGCATCCCTATGGTCAACATAGTTATTACGAAAACCGCCGAAATAGGTTGTGCCAAACACCGATTCTTCATCACCGAAGTTATGACCTGCTGCCGTACGAAGCCAGAACGAGGTGTTTCTGTCAAAGGGCACTAGGGTGCCGAAGTTACCTGAAGCCTCTACAGAGGGATAAAACCGTCCGCCAGCCAGATAGCCGTAGCCTTCAATGCCTAACTCGTAGCCTTGCTCTTTCATCACACCACCCAATGAGGTGCGGGTCTTTGACCACTTCCCATAAATCGACGCAGTCTGCATCGACCTGACATCTTGCACCTCAACCTCCTGATACAAGGGCAGTGCATCCATATCACCGTAGGCTGCCACCGAGAAGCCCCATGATTTGTTATACGGCGTAACTAAAGAATTGATGTTGTCGTAGGCCAACTGCACCACATAACCCTTACGGCTTTTTCGCATCGGACCGAAGAGGTCGTAGAAGTCCATGTGGTTCCATGCGGCCTTAAGACTCCAGAAATAGTATTTCCAATCGAAGTCAACATGGAATTTGTTCTTCCAGGCGTTATTACTCCATGGGGAGAGACCGACTGACAGTTTCATGCTGCTCAGTCCTACGGGGTCGTTCACGCTGAAGCGGTAGCCTAACACGGGGGTCATGTGATTCCAGGCCCTGGCATCGGTAAAACCGCTGATGATAGGATAGGCCCCGGCAAACCTCATCTCTTTAAAAACGTTGTAAGACGTAATGTTGTTATACACATCGCCAAAGTTCTTTCTGGGCAGTGAATCTCTGAGCAGACCGACCTGTTCCAACGCCTCCTTGTTGTTCTCATAGGCGAGCTGACCGTAGAGGTTCACGGCATTGGCATCTTTCACCACCTCACGGGAGAGCAAGACGGGCTGCAGTCCGTCGCGCTTGAACTGAAGCGCCAGCAACTGCCCCTGTGTAATCTCCAATGGTGCAAAGAGACCGATATCGGTATTGGTGAGCATCTCCATCTCGCGTGTCTCTATGTTGATCTGCCAGAGATTGGAGACACCCGTATAGTAGGAGCTGCCGATGAGATACTTGTCATCAAGCGAGAAGCGGAACTGTCCTAAGTTGCTGTCTTTCCATGTAATCAGTTTCACAGGCTTGAAGATGGCCTTCGCCAGTTCTTCTGTGTTGAACAGCAAAAGTGTATGCTCACCGTTGTCGCCCTGGCTGGTGAACGACAGCCATTTGCCGTCGTGACTGATATCCGTGTCGAACACGCTGACACCAAACGGGAAGGCATAGATCACTTCAGGATTCTCCAAATCGCGGTCCAGGCGCACAATCGACTGTGTACCGCCATTGGAGAAAAGACCGTAGAGACAATCGTGAGTATTGTCATACACGATACTGTTGATGCGCTGGTACTTCTTTTTCTTCACCACCTTCTTCTGTCGGATGTCATAGATTTCCAAACCGCGCATCTTCGAATTATTCGAGGTATAGATGAGGCGCTGGCCCTTACGGTCAAGTGCTACGTAAGCAGGGTCATAGAGTTGGATGCCGTAGATGTCGTTCAGCCTCTTCTGCTCGCCCGTCTGCAGGTCGATCTCCGTCATGTGTGCAAAATCACCGGGGGCATTCATGGCAGCATAGGCATTTTGGGTAGCAGGGTCATAGACGAATGGTGACACAGACCCCAGCGGTTCTTTGGTCAGTGGCTTGGTCTTTGTGATGGGATATTGGCGGATGGCAGCGAGGTTTTCTTCCTGATGCTTCTTCTCGTCCTCCTTCCAGTCGTTCCATACTTTTCTAAGTGACTGCCCATAGACCTTCTTGAACTGTTTGCCGAAGAAGGTGCGACTGTCGGCCGTTCTGTTATAGAACTGGATCATCTTCTCGTAGCCGTAGGTCTTGGTGAGGTAGTTCACGAAACGGGTACCATAGAGATAGGCATTGGCGCCCACCTGGAAGTCCATTGTGGAACCTTCCGTTTCCAGACCCACCACTGAGTAGAGCTTGTCGCCCCCATCGATGATACTGCGAAAATACATCTCGTCGTAGCCACCTAAGGCGCGTCCGACACCACCGCCGAGCCAGGTCTCCATGAAACAAGCGATACCCTCGTGATACCAACGGGGTGAATACCAACGGGGCACGCTCAGGTAACTCCATAGGGCAGAGATGGGCTGGGACTTGTCGGTGTCCACCTTCGTACCGAAGAAGCGGCGCCAGTTGAGGTCGCGACGATTGTATTTGTCAGTCATGACGATGTGCGTATATTCGTGCTTGAACAACTGACTGTATCGTTCACCTGAAGGGTTGATGTAATACGACATGTTCAACGGAGCCATGCCGATCTGTATAAGAGAACGCGGTAATGGCGATGCTCCGCCATTACCGTCGTCCTCCCAGTCTGTCAATAACAGCAGGGGTGCTTCTGACTGATAGATGGAATCACTAGTCCATATCTGCTGATGAAGCGCTTTGCCGTTCTGGTACATGCGTATCATGTGAGGAATGTAGCGCGATAGGTTCTTGTCAAAGAACACCAGCGTGGCTTCGTCCGTCTTATACTGGTAATAGGTCTGGTTCTGCCCCCTGGATATACAGGGAATCAGCGATAGCAGAAGAACAGCAATCCAGTTACGCATATACAACGCCGTGATTATGATTCAATTTTGGGGCCTTTTTTGTTCAGCTTTACACTGTTGCTTGCTGCTGCTGTCTGACTGATGACGTTGCCAATCACAAGGCTGAGACCGATGTTCTGGCTCTGATTCAGGGCAGGATTATTTGCGACATTACTCAGTGCGCTGTTGAATGCCTCCATAACCCTGCTGGCGTTACTGATTACCAAAGCATTATGAGGATCAATCTTACGGTGAGCAAGAACTTCCTGCTGGGCATTATGGGGATCAATCTTACGGTGAGCAAGAACTTCCTGCTGAGCATTATGGGGATCAATCTTACGGTGAGCAAGAACTTCCTGCTGGGCATTGCAAAGCTTACTGATCTCATTATCGAGAACCTTTG
The DNA here is from genome assembly GCA_902800585.1 of uncultured Prevotellaceae bacterium. GTDB lineage: Bacteria > Bacteroidota > Bacteroidia > Bacteroidales > Bacteroidaceae > Prevotella. The sequence continues at coordinate 2,729 of CADCEW010000026.1, read as the reverse complement.
GGCGAATGACGCTTCCAATCTGGTTGGGAAGCTTCATAGCCTGAGCCAACTCGCAACTTTGTAGCACAACCAAACGCTCAGCAATATCGAAATTAGCTACGGCTGCAAGAGCCTTTTCGCCACTAAGCAGGTTGCCCTTCTTGGCCAAGGCCTCAGCACTTGCCTTGTCACCCTCAAGGGCAGCAGTCATCTGCTGGTACTCCAACCACTGGTCACGGACAAACTTCAGGCGATCATCACCCTGGGCAGTCTCCAGATACTTGTCGGTGGTGTCAATGAAACGGGTGGCCAAATTGTTCTGCTTCTGCAGCGTGGTGTAAGCCAGTGAAGCGTTGATGGTAGACTGGGCCAAGTCGGGGCACTCCTCACCACCAAGGGCGGCATTCAGTTTTTCGGCTGACTCTGCCAGCGAACTGGCAACGTTGTTCACCATTTCGCTGTTAGCGTTCATCTCCTTGAGCACCTCGGCAAAAGCTGGGATGTTGCCTGCTACCTCATTTGACATGTCAATCAGCGTGCCAAACTGGACGGCGCGTGTCTGCATCACCACTTGGGCTGCCACAATACCACCTTTGAAGGCTGAGTCGGTCTGAAGGAGTTCTTCCATATTAGTAAGCTTCTCGGAAACTTGCTCACGAGAGAATCGAGCAGCCTTGGCGATATCGCCATCTGCCTCATTGAGATCTACTGGCCAATCAACAAAAAAAGAGGTGATTAACCCTATAGCGAATATCGCTGCGACCGAACACAAGATAATAATACTTTTCTTTTTCATAGGCATAATAATTAAGTTCTTATTCTTTTCTCTGACGCTAAATGTCATTTTTATGACATTGATGTTGCAAACATACAACATATTTTGTTTCCATCCAAACTTTTTTGTATTTTTTTTCATATTTGTTGCGATACAGGTACATTCTCATGACAAATCCCCCAGAATTCCCTGATTTCTGTCGCATGTCCATATTTGAACTTAAATAACCGAAAAAGCAACATGGAAAATCTTGGTGATTTATCCATGCTGCTTATTTTCAATTAGTTACGCTTTTCTAAGCCGAATTAAATGATCAATACTCATCCTCGTTGAATAGAAAATCTTCTTTGGTAGGATAGTCTGGCCAGATGTCTTCGATGCTTTCGTAGACATCACCCTCATCCTCTATTTCCTGTAAATTCTCCAATACTTCGAGAGGAGCTCCCGAACGGATGGCGTAATCTATAAGTTCGTCCTTGGTTGCTGGCCAAGGAGCGTCTTCAAGTTTTGATGCTAATTCAAGTGTCCAATACATAATCTTAAAAATTACCTGTTTTAGAATTTGACCGCAAAAGTAATATTTTTTTTCTTAATCACAAGCATTCTTCCATAATTTTTCACTCTGTCCTGCGATAAAATTCAACTTCTTTGCCAAAACGAACAAATAATCACTCAAACGATTGATATATTGTAGTACTTCAGACGATATTTTTGTTGTTATTGACAATTCTACAATACGTCTTTCAGCACGCCTGCAGACAGTACGACAGACATGTGCCTGGGCTGCTTCCTTAGTACCACCAGGTAAAATAAAACCTTGTTTCTCAGGAAGCATCTTCATAATGGTGTCCACCTCTTTTTCCAACCGTTCTATCTCACCTTCTGGAAGGTATGCAGACGGATAGAGAGGTGTCTGTTCCTGATCCGTAGCAAGATTCGTACAAACATTAAATAGGTTATTCTGAATACGTTGAATCATCTCCTTGACTTCACCTTCTGGCAGCATGGAAGCAAGTAACCCAAGGTGAGAGCTGAGTTCATCCACTGTACCATAAGACTCTAAACGCACGCTTGCCTTACTGACACGTTGTCCACCTACTAATGATGTCTGTCCTTGGTCACCACGACGGGTGTATACTTTGGTTATTTTCTTCATTATTAATTAGTTATTAGAAGTTCACTTTATAATTCTTCTTTTGTCGTTTTTTATCAAAAAAAACGATACCACAATAGTAAAGATCGAAAGTCACCCCCGTACGGGAATCGCGCTCTATCTCATGCCAGAAGTCCCTGTCGCGAAAGATTCCTTCTATCACAAGAACCGACTGGCTGTCCACCTTATTATATATAGCAGGCATCTGCTGGCGGTAGTTTCCACACAGCGTCATCCGTCCCAATTCGATATGAGTCAGCTCGTCAACCATCTTCGTCTTTCTGCATCCCGCCAACCAGAATGTTTCATAGTCGTCACGCTGCATCTGGGAAGGTTGACGCCAATTGGCAAGTCTGAAATAGAGTTTGCCCAACTTGCGCCTCATGGAATCCTTCGTCATTGCATCCAGCTGCTGATAGGCATAGTAAGGCCAATGTTCGTTAATCACATAACGAACAAAAGCATAGTCGGAAGGCGACTGAATGCCGAAGCCTAACGAATGATGCAAACGGCTGAGATGGACCCATAAGCGTTTCAACAGATTCATATCTTCACAAATTGTCCACAAAATTACAAATTATTTCCGAAATAACATTTCTCTGCATCATTATTTTATACATCTTTCGCAATTAAACTAATTTATTGGAATTAATGTTTTTTAACTATAGTAGAAAATGTTAATATAGTAGTTTTTTGTATCTTTGTATTATTAATAACTAAAATTTCCTTGGTATGAAACAATTACTACGCCAAAAACTGACTACACTTCTTTTACTTCTTGTAAGCTGTGGTACTATATGGGCTGACGACTTCACCGTGGAG
>CADCEW010000025.1 GCA_902800585.1 uncultured Prevotellaceae bacterium | reverse complement strand
CCCGCCTGCGCCGATGGTACTGCAATGCAATGTGGGAGAGTAGGAGGCCGCCTTTTTTGATAGTGAAGCCCTGTTATCACAAGATAGCAGGGCTTCTTTGTAAGTTCATATGTAATAATATAGGCTTTCTCACGTTATTATTACTGTATGCAATGGACAGATAGAATCCGACAAGTCAAAATTATATTGGTGGTGGCAGCAGTATTAATTGCTGTTGCTTCATTGTTGGTATCTCATTTTCTTGTTAATGATCTTTCTAAAGAAGAGAGAGGGAAGATGGAAGTATGGGCACAGGCATTACATTCCTTGAATGAGGCTGATGAAGATGCGGATCTCACATTAGTACTAAGTGTGATGGAAGGTAATAATACCATACCTGTTATCGTTTTGGATAAAGAAGGACATGTCGCGGATTATCGTAATATTGAGATAGAAGGAAAGAATGCCGCTGATACTGCTGCTTATGTTGAGCGTATGGGTCAGCGCATGAAAGCTGACAATCGTTATATTAAGATACAGATAGGCGATTCTACTGATTATCAATTGGTATGTTATGATGACTCTGTCATGCTTAAGCGACTTGCTGCATGGCCCTATGTTCAGTTAGGTATAGTACTTATATTCGTGGTGGTTGCCCTATTTGCACTTCTCTCTTCCAAACGTGCTGAACAGAATAAGGTATGGGTTGGATTATCGAAAGAGACAGCCCATCAGTTAGGAACTCCGATATCCAGTTTGATGGCATGGACGGAGATGTTGAAAGAAAACTACCCCAATGACGAACTGTTGCCAGAGATGGATAAGGATGTAAAACGCTTGGAGCGTATTGCAGAACGTTTCTCCAAAATTGGTTCTGTCCCAGAACCTGTAGAATCATCCATGAATGAGGTGTTACGGCATGTTATCGAATATATGAATCGTCGTACTTCACAGAAGGTACAGATAGAGAGCCAGATGCCAGACGAGGATGTCATTGTCAAAATGAACGCTTCTTTGTTTGAATGGGTCATAGAGAATCTATGTAAGAATGCTGTGGATGCGATGGAAGGTACAGGTACTATTACCTTGTCTCTTGTAAAAGAAGAAAAATATGTTATCATAGAAGTGAGGGATACAGGAAAAGGTATTAGAAAGAAAGACATCAAAAATGTCTTTACTCCTGGTTTCACGACGAAGAAGCGAGGATGGGGATTAGGTCTTTCTTTAGCCAAGCGTATCGTGGAGGAATATCATCGAGGTCGTATTTTTGTCAAATCGTCAGAGATAGGAAAAGGAACAACTTTTCGTATTGAAATGCCCTGTTGAGATTGCACACTTGTCATTGTATGTGTGCAATCTTAGTGTTTGTTAGTGGCTGATTTTCAAAGGAAAAGCAAAAAAAATTAAATTCATAATTCATAATTCATATTATTTTCGTAACTTTGCAAGCCTAAAGTGTGATTATGTGCAGTTTGGAGACTTATAGGATTGATTTGAAAGGGATGAAGACAGACGAACAACGTTTGGAATTTGACCTGAATGATGATTTTTTTAAGGCTTTGAACACCTCGGAAGTGAATAGCGGAGTTTTGCACGTGTCGGTGTCTATACGCAAGTCAACCGGCTTTTATGAACTCCTGTTCCATACAGAGGGCACGGTGATAGTTCCTTGCGATCTTTGTCTAGATGACATGGAGCAGCCAATCAATACAGACAATCGTCTATTGGCAAAATTAGGGACAGAAACCAATACCGAAGACGATGATGTCGTGATTGTTGACGAGAATGAAGGAATACTCGACACAGCATGGCTCATCTACGAGTTTATAGCACTCGCCATACCCATCAAGCACGTTCATGCACCTGGAAAATGCAATAGTGCGATGACACAGAAACTCGAAGAGTTGAGTGGTACCGTCCGAAGCGGTGAAGAGGAGGCAGAAAGCATAGACCCACGGTGGGAAGCACTTAAGAAGTTAAAAGTTTAAAATTAAAAGTTTAAAGTTTATAGAATTATGGCACATCCTAAAAGAAGACAATCAAACACTCGTACCGCTAAGCGTCGTACACATGACAAGGCAGTAGCCCCCACATTGGCAGTATGCCCTAACTGTGGCGCATATCATGTATATCATACAGTATGTCCCACATGCGGCTACTATCGTGGCAAGATTGCCATTGTAATGGACGAAGCAGCTGAATAATGGGTAAAATCAATGCGATAATCACCGGTGTTGGTGGCTACGTGCCTGACTATATTCTCAATAATGAGGAGTTGTCTCGCATGGTAGACACCAATGACGAGTGGATTATGACCCGCGTTGGTATTAAGGAGCGTCACATCCTCACGGAGGAAGGTCTCGGCACTAGTTATATGGCACGTAAGGCTGCCAAGCAACTGATGCAGAAGACGGGTGTTGATCCTGATACTATTGACGCAGTCATTGTCACCACCTCGACGGCAGATTATAAGTTCCCGTCTACAGCAAGTATTGTGTTAGGTAAACTCGGTCTGAAGAATGCATTTGCATTTGATTTCTGGGCTGCTTGCTGTGGATTCATCTATACGCTCGACGTTGCCGCTTCGATGATAGAAAGTGGTCGTTACAAGAGGATTATTGTGATTGGAGCCGACAAGATGTCATCTGTTGTCGACTATAAAGACCGAGCCACCTGTCCGTTATTCGGTGATGGTGCTGCTGCAGTCTTGGTAGAAGGTACAGAAGAAGAGGGATATGGATTAAGAGACTCTTATTTCCGTGCTGACGGAAAGGGTCTTCCTTTCCTACATTTGAAGGCAGGTGGATCAGTATGTCCTCCCAGTCACTTCACCGTTGATCATCGTTTGCATTACCTCTATCAAGAAGGGCGTACCGTGTTCCGTTATGCTGTAACGAATATGAGTGACGACTGTGCTTTGATAGCAGAGCGTAACGGACTGAATAAAGACAACATCCAGTGGGTCGTTCCTCATCAGGCGAACATGCGTATCATTGAAGCTGTGGCAAAACGTTTGGAACTTCCAATGGAACAAGTGATGGTGAATATCGAGCACTTTGGAAATACCTCTGCCGCTACCATTCCACTTGCGCTATGGGAGAACGAACATCTGCTGAAGAAGGGTGATAACATGATCTTCACAGCTTTCGGTGCAGGTTTCGTTCATGGAGCACTCTACTATCGATGGGCGTATGACGGAAACAAAGATGCATAAAGCAGGATTCGTAAATATTGTTGGAAATCCCAATGTAGGTAAAAGTACGCTCATGAACCAGTTGGTTGGTGAGCGTATTTCGATTGCGACGTTCAAGGCACAGACCACCCGGCATCGCATCATGGGTATTGTGAATACCGATGACATGCAGATTGTGTTTAGTGACACGCCAGGTGTCTTGAAGCCTAATTATAAGTTGCAGGAATCGATGCTTGCTTTCTCGGAATCTGCTTTACAGGATGCTGATGTCTTACTCTATGTGACGGATGTCGTGGAGAATCTTGAGAAGAATATGGACTTTCTCGAGAAAGTGCAGAAGATGTCGATTCCAGTGATTCTGCTCATCAATAAGATTGATGAGCTTCAGAATATTCAGAATAATCTGAGTAATCAGAATATTCAGAATATTCTTGGTGACATTGTCGCCAAGTGGCACACGTTGTTGCCTAATGCAGAGATATTGCCTATCTCGGCAAAAAACAAGTTTGGCACGGATATATTGTTGAAGCGTATCAAGGAATTGTTGCCTGAGAGTCCTGCCTTTTTTGACAAAGACCAGTTGACGGATAAGCCTGCCCGTTTCTTTGTGTCGGAGATTATCCGTGAGAAGATATTGCTCTATTATGACAAGGAGATTCCCTATGCTGTAGAAGTTCGTGTGGAGCGTTTTAAGGAAGAGCCGAAACTCATCCGTATCAATGCTGTCATTTATGTGGAGCGTGACTCTCAGAAAGGTATCATCATCGGACATCAGGGTGTGGCTCTGAAGAAGGTGAGTACGGAGGCACGTAAAGCTTTGGAGAAATTCTTCGGTAAATCCATCTATCTGGAAACCTTCGTCAAGGTTGACAAGGACTGGCGTTCTTCACAGAAAGAATTGGATTCGTTTGGATATAATCCAGAATAATTTTAAGATAAGGAGGATATAGTTATGAAGTTAAGTAAGACATTAGTTTGCTGTTTAATGTTGGTGCTGAGTTCTTTGTCGACTATGGCACAGACAGAACAGAAAGTGAAGTATGAGAAGTTCGCAGGAAAGATTGGCCCCTATGCCATTACACTCTTTGTGAATTTGGAATATGCCGATGAGGATTCGGAGGTAGGTTACTATTACTATAACGACCGTCCGACGACTCATTTCACACTGAAACTGGTGGAATATGCAGCGATTAATGCCAAAGGCTCGATGCATCTGGTGCTTAAGGAATTCTCGCCCAAAGGCTATCATACAGGTACGTTTGACGGTCAGCGTGAACTTCGTGGCGATGGTTATATGGGAACATTCACTAATAGCAAGGGGGAGAAATATCAGTTCGAACTCATGCAGCAATACGACGAATAAACGGATTATGGGAAACTTAGTAGCCATCGTAGGACGCCCGAATGTCGGCAAGTCTACCTTATTTAATAGGTTGACAAACTCCCGTCGTGCCATTGTGAGTGACGAGGCAGGTACCACACGTGACCGCCAATATGGTAAGTGCGAGTGGAACGGTCGTGAGTTCTCTGTAGTGGATACAGGAGGATGGGTTGTTAACAGTGATGATATCTTTGAAGAGGAAATTCGTAAACAAGTTGTTGTTGCTACGGAAGAAGCTGACTTGGTACTGTTCCTAGTGGATATCAAGAATGGTTTGACAGACTTGGACATGGATGTCGCGCAGATTCTTCGTCGTTCTAAACTTCCTGTCGTGCTGGTTGCCAACAAAGCAGATGACGGAAAAGATTTTTATGGCCAATATGAGTTCTATAAACTTGGACTTGGCGATCCTTTCTGTGTCAGTGCTGCTACAGGTAGTGGAACGGGTGATTTGCTTGATTTTGTGCTGTCAAAGTTGAAGACGGACGAAGCAGATGACTTGGAAGATGGAACGCCCCGTTTTGCTGTGGTTGGTCGTCCGAATGCTGGTAAATCGAGCATCATCAATGCTTTTATCGGTGAGGATCGTAATATCGTGACAGAGATTGCTGGTACGACGCGTGACTCTATCTATACGAAATACGACAAGTTCGGCTTTGACTTCTATCTGGTCGACACAGCAGGTATCCGTCGTAAGAACAAAGTGACAGAGGATTTAGAGTTCTATAGTGTGATGCGTTCTATCCGTGCCATTGAGAACTCTGATGTCTGTATCTTGATGATTGATGCTACGCGTGGCATTGAAGCACAGGATATGAACATCTTCCAGTTGATACAGAAGAATAATAAGTCGCTGGTGGTTGTGGTCAACAAATGGGACTTGGTGGAAGACAAGTCGCAGATTGCCATCAAGACCTTCGAGAATGCCATTCGCGAACGTATGGCTCCGTTTGTGGATTTCCCCATCATCTTCGCTTCCGCTGTCACTAAACAACGTATCTTCAAGGTGTTGGAGACAGCCAAGCAAGTCTATCTGAATCGTACCATCAAGATAGGAACTTCAAAGCTCAATGAGGTGATGCTGCCGTTGATAGAGGCAACACCTCCGCCTTCCATCAAGGGAAAGTACATTAAAATCAAGTATGTGTCACAGGTACCCGATACACAGATTCCCACCTTTATCTTCTATGCTAACCTCCCTCAGTATGTGAAGGAGTCTTATAGGCGTTTCTTGGAGAATAAATTGCGTGAAAACTGGACACTGACAGGAACCCCCATTAACGTTTTTGTAAGACAGAAATGATGCGTAGTTTCCTTGTAGGTCTTCTATTCCTGACGTTGTGCGCTTGTACTCAGAAGAAAGAACCGACTCAAGAAGAGTTGGCAGGACAGGCGGCAAAAGAGTATTATGATCGCTTACTGGCTAATGACTATGAGGCTTTTCTCAGTGGAAAGGCTGATGCAGACTCCCTGCCTCAAGACTATCGTAGTCAGTTGTTGACAGCTATCCAGCAGTATAAGCAGGAACTGGAACAGACGCATGAAGGTGTTGCCAGTGTGACTGTTTCCAATGTAAGGTATGATGACACGCAACAACTGATGCATGCCTTCCTGTTACTTCATTTCAAGGATTCCGTTAAGGAAGAGATTATTGTCCCGATGGTGCAGCGGAATGGTGCGTGGAAGATGCGTTGACCACCTCGCGCATCTCTTTTAGCAAATCACTGGCAAAGATAAAATCTGTCAATTTCTTATTGGTAGAGCCCATGATGTCTGCCGATACTCCTTGCCATTCCTTATGACCTTCATAGATAAAGATGATGTTCTCACCGATTGTTGTCACAGAGTTCATGTCATGGGTATTGATGATGGTCGTCATATTAAACTCTTGTGTGATACTATGCAGCAGGTCATCAATGACTAAAGAAGTCTTAGGGTCAAGACCACTGTTCGGCTCGTCGCAGAAAAGATACTTGGGATTGAGGGCAATGGCGCGTGCAATAGCCACGCGCTTCTGCATACCACCAGAAATCTCTCCAGGATATTTCTCTTCTGCACCTACCAGATTGACACGGTCAAGACATTCCATGGCACGCTTGGTGCGATCACGGAGGGTCATGGGTGCAAACATATCCAACGGGAACATAACGTTTTCCAATACTGTCATCGAATCGAAGAGGGCAGCACTCTGGAAAATCATACCCATCTCTCGGCGCATCAGAATCTTATCGTGTTTCGACATGGAGACAAAGTCACGACCATCGTAGAGAATCTCTCCACTGGTAGGCTCAAAAAGTCCTACGAGGTTCTTCATCAACACAGTCTTACCGCTACCGCTCTGTCCGATAATCAGATTAGTCTTACCGTTCTCAAACACTGTACTGATATCCTTCAACACCTCAAGGCCATCAAAACTCTTGCAAAGATTCTTTACCTCAATCATGACAACAACTGCGTTAAGAATACATCACTACAGAGAATCAACACACTCGAGGTGACTACAGCATCTGTAGATGCCTTACCCACATTGACGGAACCTCCCTCTACTGTATAGCCGAAATATGACGGGACGGCAGAGATGATAAAGGCAAAGAACAGGCTCTTGATGATACTCATCCATACAAACCACGGTTGGAAAGCATGTTGCAAGCCTAAGGTCAGGTCGTCAGGAACAATGATATGTCCGATATATGCCGTTCCATAAGCACCGATGATACCCATTCCCGACGAGAAAATCACGAGAATTGGCATGATAGTCAGCATAGCAGTAATCTTTGGCAGGATGAGATAATTGGCAGAGTTTACGCCCATGATGTCGAGAGCGTCTATCTGCTGTGTCACTCGCATCGTACCAATCTCTGAGGCAATATTCGAGCCAACCTTACCTGCTAATATCAAACACATGATACTGCTGGAGAACTCCAACAGCATAATCTCACGTGTCGTATAACCACTTACCCAACGGGGCATCCACGGACTTTGGATGTTCAGCTTCATCTGAATACAGATCACAGCACCGATGAAGAAAGATATCAGCAGCACAATACCAATGGAGTTGACACCCAACTGCGCCATCTCCTTGATATACTCCTTGGCAAACATCCGTAACCGTTCAGGACGCTTGAACGTGCGCCCCATCAGTATGAGGAATTTCCCGAATGTTGTCAGTGCTTTATGCAGTAACTTGATCATCTTTCTTCTCTAATCGTTGACAAAGGTACAAATAAGTGAGCAATAATCCAAGAGAATCTTCAAAAAACATTCAATTACCTTTGCCGTTCAAGAATTATTAATTACCTTTGCATCAAGCCTTTGAGGCTTTATCAAAGAAGAGAGAAAAATGAGGCGTTTATTATTTATCATATTTGCGTTAGTTCTTGTGTGTCATCACGTGATGGCACAAGATATGTGGGATGATTTGGCTACCTCAGATTATCGTATTGACACAACAGATGTGAAAGCGCTTCGCGTGGAGGTAGATAATCTCAGTTTTTTTCATAATAACGAGTATGGCGGCAAACTTTCCAAGGGCTATTCTCTGCCAGGCTTATGGATTCAGCCCAAACTGACTTATAGTCCCATGAAGCAGATTGCTTTGGAAGTGGGTCTGCATGCACTTATTTTCAATGGTGCCAACAAATATCCCTGCTATGCTTATCACGACATAGGTACTTGGAAAGGTAACCAGTATCAGTCTGGTGCCCATCTGTTGCCCTGGATTAGAGCCAAAGCACAATTCAAATACCTTACTGTTGTTTTGGGAAATATCTTTGGTGGACAGAACCATCAACTGATAGAACCGCTTTTTAATCCAGAACTCAATCTCTCACAAGACCCTGAGATGGGTGCCCAGTTACTTTGGGACAGACCTTATCTTCATGCGGATATCTGGTTGAACTGGCAGAGTTATATCTTTAAAATGGACACTCATCAGGAAGCCTTTACCGTTGGAATGAACTGGATGGTTTACTACAATAAACCTGGAAGCACAGTCAATTGGTTCTCACCCATTCAGTTAGTAGTACAACACCGAGGTGGAGAACAAAACATCGAAAATAAAGGAGTCCAGACACTCAGCAATGTCAGTCTGGGAGTCGGAATGAAATGGAATGCCAACCGCAGTGCGCTGAAGCAACTTGGAGCAGAACTCAATATGTTGGCAGCCTATCAGCAAAGTGGACAACTTTGGCCTTTCAAGACAGGATTTGCTGTTCATACTGGTCTGCATTTTAACCTGTGGGACCACCTTGGTTTGAAAGCCAGTTATCTGTATGCCCCCAAGCATTTTATAAGCCTGTACGGAAATCCTTTGTTCAATACGGTTAGTCAGGTAGACCAAACGGACTATAAAGGAAACAACACTCTTTCAGCAAGGGTTAGTTATCATTATGTCATAGACAAACATTATGTGTTAGGTGCTCAGGCAGAAGTCTTTCGGACATGGCTACCTGACAATAAAGAAACGAGTTTTAACTTTGGAATATACCTTAGAGTCAATCCCAGTATCCTGATTAAGAAGTGGTGATACTATAAGTGAATATTGATGGGTACGACGACCTTGAAGGTGATGTTGCGCCCCATATTATAGACTCCACGACGACCAGTGACATTGTTTATATCACAGTATTTCAGTCGACTCAGGTGATTCTGGTAGGCTTTGTTCAGGAGATTGTCGGCAGTAATGTAGAGTTCGGCAATCTTTTTCCCTTTTATCTGGATATCAGTGCCTGCTGAAAGACTGAGCAGTGCATAGCCTGGAGTCACTGTTTCTGTTTCGTCTGCGCTATAGATATGCGACTGACGGAGATAGCAGTCGAGACCTGCAGCAATGTAGAGGTTGTTGAAGGGAGAGCGATGGGCGGCATCCGTTGTGTGATGATGATGAACAGTACTGTGTGAGTGATGGAAGAGCTCCCATTTCAGTTCCGATGTCCATCGTGGTGCAGGGGTAAAGGGCAGATACTTTGTATCAGATGATGCATGTATCAACTGGGCGTCAACGAAGGAGAAAGTGTTGGAGAAATGGACAGAATGGATAGGGTGGAAGTCAACACCAGCCTCGAAACCTAACAGACGGGCATTGCCCTGTGTGTAGGCATAAGTGAGATAACCCTCTTCTATCTCTTCAGGCAGCCGATGTGTGAAGATGTAATTGTTGATGCGGTTGGCAAAGAGTGCCAATTGTGCTGAGACATAACGTGAGGTGAAGTCGAGTCCGAGGTCCACCTGCCAACTGTATTCTGCCTTTAATTGTTGATTGCCAAGTTCATAACGGATGGAACCTTCATGCACACCATTCGAAGCCAACTCACTCATATTAGGTGTACGGAAACCACGAGCCACATTCAGACGCACGTTGAAGTGGTCGTTGATGTTACAGACGGCACCGATACTTCCTGTAAAGCCGTTGAAGTGGCGGGTGAAGTCAGTAAAGCGCATGTCACCATCTTCCTCAAGAGCGTAACCGTGTAGTCTGCGATGGTCATAGCGCAAACCTCCGTTCAGTGTCCAACGGTCGCCGAGACTCTTGGTAGCAGTGGCATAGATACCAAAGTCGAAGAGACGGTAGTCTGGAATCAGATATTCCTCGCCCTCGTTGCCCGACTTCTGATACATACCGCCAATACCTGTAGAGAGTTTCCACCCATTGACTTCATTGGTGATATAACGCAGATCGTAGGTCAGCGTATGCAACTTGAAATAGAGTTCATATTCATCAGCAAATTCCTCATATTCCTGACGACGGTTTTGCTGATAACCGATAATCGCCTTCAGATAACCTGACGAGAGATTGAACGCATTGTCCCACACCAGTTTGTTGTGTTTCACTTCTTGGAAGGGCAGCGACTTGCTATATTGATGTCCTGTCCAACCTTCTTCATGTTCCAGTTCGCCTGTCTCTGGGTCGCGCTCGCCTTCTATGATACTCGGTGTCAGATGGTATGCTGTCCAGATGAGTCGCGAGTGTCCCCATGATTTGTTGATGCCTAACATCAATCGTCCTGCCCGTTCACGGAACTGAGAGCCAGGCACATAGCCGTCATATTTGTTCTTATATGCATGCGCCATCTTGTCACTGAAGCGGGCATCCCACACGAAACCTTTTTGATTGCCTGCCATCTGCAGCGAGTAATGGAAGAGTCCGTTATTGGTCTGATATTCTGTACTGACATTAGCACGTATCTCTCCGTCAGGCGGCGTTGCTTGAGGATGCAGGATAACTACGCCTGCCATCGCATCCGAGCCATACATCAGTGAGGCAGGACCTTTCAGAATCTCCACGGAGTTGACACTACTTCCATCAACCTCCACACCATGTTCGTCGCCCCACTGCTGTCCTTCCTGTCGCACACCTTCACTCATCACCACCACGCGGTTATAACCCAGTCCACGGATGATGGGCTTCGAGATACTACCTCCTGTCGTCAACTGATTGACACCAGGCTGGTGAGCAATGGCATCGATGATATTGGTTGAGGCTGTAGCACGTAACACCTGTGGCGATACGATGTTAATGGGTGCTGTAGCGTGCTTCAGTTTTGTATCGCCTGTCACACCTGTTACTGTCAACTCGTTAAGTTGCAAGTGACGGAAGAATACGTCCGTCGAATCTTCCGCATGGTTATGGTTGGTCGTTTGTGCTGCCATCGTCGTGCATACACACAACAAAGGCAGAATGATATATTTTGTTTTCATTCAGTGATTTGATTAAAAATGTATGTAAATAATGTATAAAAGTCTCTTTCCAGAATTAGAAAGAGGGAGGTCCTCGGGTAACGATGACACCACAGCAGGAGGTTTGGTAGCCACACAAAGGCTGTGCATAATTTTTCTTACATACAAAAAGATATACCGTGACAGCCATCATTGCAGCCGTCAGCATCGTCAGCGAAAGGAACTGGCACAGCACACAGTCATGCGTCCACATGGACGCTGCCGTCATGTGACCGTGACAACTATGGTGTACGCAATCGGCGCACTCCGTCTCTGTCGTCTCACCAGTTTCATGGACGTGAACCGACGACAATACCAGCATTGGCACAAACACTGCCAATAGCAGCCACAAGGCAATATGTCGTCTAGTTTCCTGTTTCACGGCTGCAAAGGTAGTGTAAATAGAGGAAAAAACCAAAAAGAATTGCGAAAAACCAATAACATATTCGTATGACAGACACCCCTTCCCGTAACTACAGCCTTCTATCACTTGTTCCACAGCCTTCTAACGTTATTTCTAAAGGCTCCTATACCCCCATCGGAGATACTGGAATACCCCCCTAACAGATACTGGAACGAAGCATCGGAGGCATTAGAAGCGGGAGGGGGTGCTTGTCGTTCACAAAATTACCAGAATGTGAAAATGTGAAAATGTGATTTTGTGAATTTAAGCACTATCGACAAACATCCGCATGGTCTGTGAAGATTGTGCGGATTTATTTTGTAGTTCTGAAAATAAAAAGTACTCTGAACTTTGAGTTACAATACCTAAATTCACTTAAAACTGAAGACAGATTTACGAATTATTGCAGACTTTTTGCTATATTTGCCCTCATATTTAGGATAGTTTATAAACAAACCCAACCCAAAAACGATAATTGTTCTAAGATTATGAGCTTACAAGACCAGAATTTAATGAAAGTGATTATCCTCAATGGTAGTCCGAAGGCTAACGGTAATACGGCAACAGCGCTGCATGAAGTGGAGCGGACGTTACAACAGCAGGGAATCGAGACGGAGTGGATTCATGTTGGACATATGCAGATTCATGGCTGCATCGCTTGCAACAAATGTTGGACATCGGGTATCTGCGCATTCCATGATATCGTCAACGAGATATCGGAGAAGATGCGCGAGGCCGATGGACTGCTCATCGGATCACCCGTTTATTTCGCATCGCCTAATGGTACACTGCTATCGTTGCTCGACCGCCTGTTCTATTCCAACCTGCATACTGACTGGTCGATGAAGGTCGGAGCCTCTGTAAGCATCGCCAGACGTGGTGGAGCCACCACGACGATGGACGTGCTGAACAAGTATTTCCTGAAAACGAACATGCCCGTCGTACCCTCGCAGTACTGGAGTATTGCACATGGCACGTCTCCTGGTGAGGTTGTCCGTGACGAGGAGGGAATGCAGACCATGCGACAACTGGGCTTGAACATGGCGTTCATGATTAAGTCCATCCGTCTCGGACTCCATCAGTTCGGCTCGCCGAAGATACAGGAAGAGTTAACAGAAACACATTATATCAGATAACCGCATACCCAAGCCCAGTTTCATGTAGTCGTCTTTTATTCTCCAAATTTAACGTTAAATGTCTTGATATAAGGATTGGCAAGTGTGAATGGAACCCAACTCTCTGAACCTGGTTTATTAGGATTGCCGTATTTGACGAAGTTTGTCCAGCAGTCCATTACCTCGTCGGCCAGTCTGTAGTCGGCCTCTGTCATGGGGCGCCAGCTACGATTTAAAGTATGGAACATAAACCACAGTTCAGCAGAATGGAAGGCTCCGTCGTGAGTGCCAGGCAACTTGCGAGCAAAGAGATACTGGTAGGCGGGACGATGGTCGAGTGAGTCGCGCAAGAAACAGAACTCGTCAATCTGCTTGCCCATCGGACGGATATCGTCGAGTGTGCAGCCAATCATGTAGTTGGCATCGGCTAAGTGCTGATTGCGGGCGGCATCATCGAAACTCTCCGTCAGCAGAATACCATCGATGTGAGGACGGAAGAGGTTCATGCCCTCGGCCTTGAATATCTCAAGCAGCTTCTCAGCAGGCACGGCACGCATAGCCTTTAAGTTGTTATAGCCGAACTTTTCCATAAAGGCCACGCCCGTCTTCTCGGCCTGTTTCTGTCCGTTTTCTGAATTGCCAAAAGCACCGATGCCGCCACCACTCTGAATGATGGCATTCTTAATCATACCTTTCGACAGGGGAGATGAAACCAGGTTCTTGATGCTGGCAGCTCCTGCACTTTGTCCAAGAACTGTGATATTATCTGGATCACCTCCGAACTGCGCGATATTATCATGTACCCATTTCAGGGCAGCCACTTGATCGTAAGTGCCGTAATTGCCAGATGTGCCGTCAGGAGTCTCTGCCGATAATTCTGGGTGGGCGAGGAAACCGAAGATGCCCAGACGGTAGTTGATGGTAACGAGTATAACACCCCGTTTAGCCCAAGCATCGCCATCCATCGTAATCTCATGACCATAGCCGTTGAAATAGGCTCCGCCATGTACCCAGAAAGCCACAGGCAGCTTGCAATTTTGATTGCCAACGGCATTTGCAGGAGTCCAGACGTTCAGATACAGACAGTCCTCGCTTTGCACAGTATTTTCTTTCCAATAGAACTCATTGCCGTAGAAAGTGCCGATGGCATTGCCCGGCTGCCAGCAGATATTGCTGAAGGTGTCAGCCACTTTGACACCTTTCCACTTTATAACAGGCTGGGGACGTTTCCATCGAAGGTCACCAACAGGAGGGGCTGCATATGGAATGCCCCGGAAAACAGTCACGTCACTTGCTGCAGAAGGAACGCCTTGTATCATTCCTCCTTCTACCTTAACAGTAAGATTTTGTCCCCAAGCAAGAACTGTCATCAGGCTCATTGCCAATAATGTAAAATGTCTTTTTTTCATAAGTCTTTGTTTAGTTTTATAATTATTACTCTTTTTTACTTTACTCCATGGACAAGCATTTTCAAGGTATAAACGGATTTTGATGCGGTAATAAACAGGATATTTCGCTCTTTTCCACCAAAACAAACGTTTGATGTCCAGTCCTCGGGAATGGGGAAATGGGCTATCTTCTGGCCGTCCTTATCGAATACTGTTACACCGTCTCCAGTAAGATAGATGTTTCCTCTGTCATCTATCGTCATCCCATCCGACCCCATGTTGGCAAACACCTGCCGGTTGGTCAGGTAGCCGTCTGGCTGAATGTCATATCTCAGGATTCTGTTTGCCTTTGCCTCTGCAACATACAGATGTTTTCCGTCGGGAGTTCCGACAAGACCATTAGGCTGGTTAAGCGTGGAGTCAAGCATCATCAGTTGTGTACCTCCTGGAGCGAGATAATACAAGCCTTCTACAGGCTGCTGACGCTCTGGGTTGCGCGTCCAATAGTCTCTCTTAAAATATGGGTCAGTCAGATAATAACTTCCATCCTTCGATATCCACACATCGTTAGGACCGTTTAGCAACTTACCCCGATAGTCGGTTATCAGTATCTTGGAATGCCCTTTCATATCGAAAGACCATAGTTGATTGTCCATATCTGCGCAAGCTATCAAATTACCATGGGCATCAAAGTACATGCCATTAGAACGACCGCTTTGATCAGTGAAGAGTGTTATTTTTCCAGATTCGCAGTCCCAATAGTATATCTTATTGTTAGGCTGGTCTGTAAAGTAGACATCACCCTTTGCGTCTACTGCAGGTCCTTCTGTAAAGCTATACGAATCAGAGACTCTTACAGGGGTCTCCCCTTCAGCAACGATATTATTTGAATGAGTTTGAGCACATGCAGTCATAAGAAGAGTGCATGCAAGCATTAATACTGAGTTTGATAACCTTTCTTTCATAATTTCTGAGGGGCAAGGTGTTTTTAATATTCGTAAAGTTTGATATGTAGTAGTTTCCACTCACCAACACCGATACGGGCATGACGGCCTTGGTGGGTTTGGTCGCCATTGTGACGACGTAAATATTGCATCGTTCCATCATCTGAAATGGTAACTTCATCTACGGAAAAGAGGCCGAGGCGCTTTCCTTTGAACATAGAACGTTGAACATTGGACTTTTCTCCGCCTGCCTCGGCAAAACCGTCTTCGCCCAATGTCTTCTGCTGTTCTTGTTGTTTCTCCGTAGGTGTTTTGAAGTCAACAACCACACCACTACCAGCCAACAGGTAGTCGAACTTGCCAAGACGGATAAGCATAGCACCGCCCTCTGGCCATGTACTGCCATCTGTTGCACGTGGATCCCAAGGGAGGGTAAAGAAATGGCGACAGGTCATCATCACATTGTCATCGTTGATGATACGCTCTTGATCTTCTTGGTCGAACAAAAGCCCCCATGTATTCAATGCGCGTTTCGAATTGAATACTTGACGTAGCAGTCCGTAGGCTTTCGTCACAGATTCTGTATCTTTTGGGCTGGCTTGGTCGATGGCAAAAGGACTGAAGCCAAGTGCCTGATGTTCGCCGAAAGCATAGAGTGCACGAACACCACTATTCTCACAGCAACGGCTCTCTGGGATAAAAAGACGGTTTTTGACCATTCCTCCATCTTGCGGACGCAAAGGCATTGCATATTGCGCACACCACGACTTAAAGCCTGTGTCGTAGATGTCTGGAGCGAGAATGTCGATGCTGGGCGCTCCTTCGTGCCAGAAGTCAATGAGATGTGCTAATGGTCCTGCAGATGGATACTCACCAGGACGACGTCCACGACTATTCATGGCGGCATTCACATAAAGTGGCATGTCATGAATTTGACGTGCCGCTTTGGCCAAGTGCTCCACATAGCGGGCATAGTTCAGCGCCATAAACTTTTCGTCAGCATACTCGTCTGTGCCGTAGCGTTCAGCCCATCGTTCTTTCTTGTAGGCTTTCTCTGCCGAAGGAGAATGGTCGCGTGCCGACTCCAGCATACCTATTTCATTCTCTATTTGCATCATGACGACTACTTCGCGCTGAGGGTCGCGTTCTTTGATATGCTGCATCAGTGCAGAAAACGCTTTCAAGTCTGCTTGCAACACATTATCACTAAAGCACGACGCTATCTCCATCTGTTTCCCTTCAGCGGTCATTGCCCGTGGAAACCGCTTCGTGTCTTGCTTAAACCAACCAGGCGCATAGCACGACATGGAATTCTTCCATGCACCAAACCAAAGAAATACAACATGCAACTGTTCACGTCTAGCCACATCGATAGTGCGGTCAATGAGTGTGAAGTTAAACTGACCCTCTATTGGTTCAATGAACTCCCAGTAGGCAGGCACAAGCACCGTGTTCAGCCCCAACGTT
Organism: uncultured Prevotellaceae bacterium; assembly: GCA_902800585.1. Lineage (GTDB taxonomy): Bacteria > Bacteroidota > Bacteroidia > Bacteroidales > Bacteroidaceae > Prevotella. The sequence goes on along the minus strand of CADCEW010000025.1, from coordinate 11,083 downwards.
TTCATCCGCGGCATCACCTCGTCGATATCCTCTACCGATGTTGCTGCAGAGTTGCTTAGTTCGCCGCCAAGGATGGGACATGGCAAACTTGTTAGTCTGTCGCCAGCCACGGAGGTCAATGTTGTAGCGAGAGCCACAAGAAGTACAGACAGTTTCTTCATATTAATATTCTTTTGTGAATCTGTAGACGGCCAATGTTGGCAGGACAACCATTAGTAGCAATGTAACCTCTACTAAGGCGTATGACCCGAAATAATCAACCAGTGTCTGGAATTTCAGAACCCCATCCACCAGTAAGACTAAAAAGACAAACCAGCAGATAAAGAATATGGCCGAATACTTGATTTTCCGTTTCTTTAGTTGCATTTTATGATAATAAGTCTGTTTATAATTTGTTGACCAGAGCATTCACCTTCTGCTTGGTTTCTTCTGTCTTCTGCTCGTCAATCTTGGCAGAGACAAAGCCCATGTTCTCTACTTGCCAATAGTTGCAGATGTCGCGGAATTCAGCAGTGGCTCCATCATATACGTTGGGCGAATAAGATGACATCAACAGTGCCATCTTCTTCACCTTGGCGGGCTTGTTGACACAGTACATACGCTGGATGGGAGATTGAATCTGAGCGCAGAGTGTGAAATAGTAGATAGGTGCAGCCAACACAATCACCTCGGCTTCGTTCATCAACGGATAGAGCTCCTGCATATCATCTTTCTGGATGCAGGCACCATTGCCCTTGTTGTGACAATACTCGCAAGCCAAGCAACCTGCAATCTTCTTACGCGACACATTCACCAATGTCACTTCATGACCTGCTGCTTCAGCAGCCTTCTTGTACTCTTCCGCCATCCAAGCGGTGTTTCCATTAGCTCTCGGAGAGCCTTGTAAAATCAGGATATTACTCATAATTGTTATTTGTTTTAGTTAGATTTGCTATATTTTGATGGCAAATATACGTAAAATTACTGGTTTTTTCTTATTTTTGCCTCGAAAATAAATAATAACTAACAAAAAACAAGAGCAATGAAACTAAACAACGGCTTAGAAATTCCACAGATTGGTGTTGGAACATGGACACTGCATGACGAGACGGCAAGACAGAATGTACGAAAGGCACTGGAGGTAGGCTTTCGTCATATTGACACAGCACAAGGTTATCAGAATGAGGCTGAAGTAGGACAGGGCATCATTGACAGTGGTGTTCCTCGTCACGAGATTTTTATTACCACCAAGGTGGCAACGAATATCATGCGTATGGGGCGTGAGACTGTGCGTCAGTCTATTGATGAGAGCCTTACCAAACTGAAGACGGACTATGTCGACCTGTTGTTGATCCATTGGCCCGTGAAGGACTGTGTGAAGGATACATGGCAGGTAATGGAGGAGTGTGTAAGACAGGGAAAGGTGCGTTCCATCGGTGTGAGTAACTTCAACAGGCATCATTTAGATGATTTATTGTCGTATGCTGAGATTCGTCCTGTCATCAATCAGATAGAGGTACATCCTTTCATGACGCAAGAGGAGAATATTGCCTACAACCATGAGTTGGGTATTCAGGTAGAGGCATGGGGACCTTTCGGACAAGGTGACATTGATGTGATAGGACATCCGCTACTGCAGTCTTTGGCAATGAAATACCAGAAGACTGCTTCGCAGATTGTACTCCGATGGATTGTGCAACGTGACTTGATAACGATTCCCCGTGCCAAGCCCAATCACTTTACTGAGAACATGGAAGCCATGACTTTCACATTGACAGAAGAGGACATGCAATCCATTAATTCCCTGAATCAGAATCTACGTTCAAATGCGTTGAACGACCCAGAGAATTTCCCGTGGTAATATTATTCTAGATCTATCTTAGTTTATTCAGGCTCACCGAAGAAGGATGCCTCAACATCTTTGTCGTTGAGTTTGAATACCATGAACTTCGGATTCTGTTCAGTGCAAGGAGCCCACACACCACCCTTTGGTCCGTTGGGGTCACTATACTTCACGAAATTGGTCCAGGCTGTCAGCATCTTCTCTGAGAGATCCCAGTCACCCTTGGTCCAAGGACGCCAGCAATGTTTCAATGACTTAAACACAAACCAGAGGTCAGAAGAGTGGAAAGCGCCTTTCAGGCGTACTGTCACCTCAGGATGAGAACCATCGTCAGGTAATGGACGAGCGAACTGGTAAGCCCAAGCCTTACCGCCTTTCTGTGTACGAACCTTACAGAACTCAGCGATATTAGGAGCCATGTGTCCCATATCGTTGAGGGTGAAACCTATCATATAAGGTACGTCTGCCAGCGTGCCTTGACGGGTAGCGTCATCGAAACTCTTTACGCAGACATAGCCGTCAATCATCGGCATGAAGGGAAGGCCACGGCGCATAAAAGGCATACCACTGCCTTCCATCTGTCCTTCATTAATTTGGTAGTAAAGGGTATTGAGTGCGAAGATAGTCTCAGTAGAAGCCTGACGCATCTTCTGAAGATCGGTGAGTCCTGCCCAGTCAAACACTTTCTTAGCGTTGGCTTCTGCATCGGCAAAAGTGCCGCCACTATAACGAGCTCCCATCGGATTGCCGTTAGCATCGGGGATAGAAAGACCTTGCGCACTCATGATAACAGCTTTGTGGAACAGACCACGGGCGAGAGGAGATTCACAGAGGGTGCGAACGCTACCACCACCTGCACTCTGTCCGAAGATAGTTACGTTATCAGGGTCACCACCAAACTGGGCGATATTTTTCTTGATCCACTTCAGGGCTTCTATCTGGTCGAGGATACCATAGTTGCCAGATACATGATGAGGACTTTCTGCAGAAAGGGCAGGATGTACGAGGAATCCAAAAACGCCGAGGCGGTAGTTGATAGAAACGAGCACCACGTCCTTGGCACCCCATTCCTGTCCGTCGAACTCAGGCTCAGAGCCGAAGCCTTCGCGATAACCGCCACCATGAATCCACAGGGCAACAGGGAGCTTCTTGTTAACTTGCCCCGGAGCTTTCGTCCATACGTTCAGATACAGACAGTCCTCACTGAAGGCCGCTTCTTTGCCATAACCCCACTCAGTGTAATAACCACCAGGATACTGAATAGCCTGATAGCTGGGACGACCAAAAGTGTCGCAGACCTTCACACCCTTCCAGGGTATGACGGGTTGAGGCTTTTTCCAACGGTTTTCCTTGATAGGAGGTGCAGCGTAAGGAATACCACGATAAACATACACATCAGGATTGTCGTCAGTCAAGACACCTTGAACCTGACCGCCTTCAATCGTCAACACAGGGTTGTTCTGCGCATTTGCAGACACTGCAATCATGAGCAGAAGAAGTAAAAATAGTTTTTTCATAATGGATCGGTTTTAAGTTTCTGTTTTAAGTATGTGGCAAAATTAATCAATTTCTACCAAATAACCATCAAAATAACACATTTTTATTTAGATGACTTCAATAAGTGTGGGGAACCTCATTGCTGAGATTCCCCGCGAGTCCTTTTACAAGGCATATAGTAGAATTCCGGAAATTTACTTGCGTCTGCCGTGATGACCAGCACTGTTCTTGTGGTGGCTGTTGGGAGCCTGTGCTACGTGATGGTTGGGAGTATTGCGATGACCTTTGTCACGCCAAGTCCTTTCGTTGTGACGGACAGCAGGCTTGCGAGTATGACCACCCTTATAACTTACGAATGCCTTCGGATGTGTGTTGTAGTAACGACCTCTGTCGTAGTGAGCGTACACTGCAAACGTCCAGCCACCAGCCTTCCAGGCTACAGGGCGATAGAAGTGACCAATGCTCATGTATTTGTTGAACTGCCAAGAGGTCAATACATCATGGAGGTAATCATTGCGGCGATCCCACCAGATGCCATACGCGTCAGCGTGTCCGTTCAGATTCATCAGGTAGTCGAGATTAATCTCATAGACTGCCTCATACTGTGCAGCGGTAAGGTTCAGTTCGTAAGCCATCTTGTCGCTGAGGAACAGAGCCTCATTCTTTGCTGCGTTATAGTTCATTGCGTTGGCAGAGATAGTCATGACCATCATCATTGCCAGAATCATCATCTTCTTCATATCCTTATCTCCTATACTTTAGGGTTAGACATTTATTTCTTTTTCTCGATGCAATTGAAGTGCAAGGCGAATACAAAGTTGAACTTTGTTGAGCCGAAGCCTTCAATCGCCGTTGTAACTTGTTTGCAACGGCAAAGATCGGAACTTCTGGCGATGTTTCAAAAGGAATATTCCTAAACTGAAAGGGTGTTTTCCCTAAACTTGAATAGGAAAAATCCATCAACGACGTCAAGTACATTTTCGTAATTATTATTGGAAATATAGTGATTATTGCCGAAATATCACTATATTTGCACTGTGAATGATGATAACCCAACAAAAAACTGAAATGATGAAACAAATGATGATGATCGCCGTTTTCGTGCTGGTAGCACTGACGGCTTGTAAGAACAATGTGAACCAAACGGCTGAGGTTATTGATTTGCCTCGCGCGGAAACTCCTGACTGTGTGGCTGCAGCAATGGATAGTTTCTTCCAAGAAGCTGCCAACGATTCAATGGATATACATAGTGTAATGATAGTGAAGGATGGCAGCGTTATCTATAGCAAATGGCAGAGTCAGGGTGTAGACAGCGTTCCGCATGTACTCCACTCCGTGAGTAAGACGTTTACTGCTACTGCCGTAGGTCTTGCTATTGCTGACGGAAAGATGAAATTGACTGACAAGGTTCTTGACTTCTTCCCAGACAAACTCCCTGCAGATGTCAGCGATAACTTGAAAGAGATGACTGTTCGTGACCTGCTGACGATGTCGTGCGGACATGACGAAGAACCTACAGGGCAACGTGAGGAAGGTGCAGATTGGGTACAAGTATTCTTGGCACACCCCGTCGTTCACAAGCCAGGAACCTTCTATCTCTACAATAGTCTTGGCACTTATGTCCTTTCTGCTATTGTACAGAAAGTGACAGGCGAGAAAGTCGTAGACTATCTAAATACGCGTCTCTTTGAACCTCTTCATATTGATAAGCCAAAGTGGGAAGAGAGTCCACAGGGCATCAACACTGGTGGCTGGGGACTTTACCTGAAAACCGAAGACTTGGCAAAGATGGGACAGTTGTTGTTACAGAATGGCGAATGGAATGGCAAACAGTTGATTCCTGCTGAGTGGGTTGCTGAGATGTCGAAGAAACAAGTGGAGAGCATCAATCCTGGTACTCGTATAGAACAGGCTGCAGAACGTGGTATGACTAAAGAGACCAGTGACTGGATGCAGGGATATGGTTATCAGATGTGGCGTTGTCGTCCTGGCTGTTTCCGTGCTGATGGTGCAAGAGGACAGTATATCATTGTCGTTCCTGAAAAGAATGCTGTGATTGCCATCACCTCTGACGTACAGGATTTACAGGGTGAACTCAACCTTGTATGGAAACATATCCTTCCTGTACTTTAATAGATAGAATATACTAAACAAATAAACATGTACTTTACAGGTATTATCATTGCCATCATGACCTTTATTACCATTGGCATCTGGCATCCTATCGTTATCAAGACAGAGTATCATTGGGGTACTCGCCCCTGGATACTCTATTTGATTATCGGTATCTGTTGTTGTGTGACGGCTCTTTTCATTGCTAACGTCTATCTGTCGTCGTTCCTGGGTGTGTTTGGAGCCTCTGCCCTTTGGGGCATTGGTGAACTCTTTTCACAGAAGAAACGCGTGGAGAAAGGTTGGTTTCCAAAGAACCCCCGTCGCAAATATAATATGTAAATACTATTAAATCTGAGTACAAAATAATGTTATTCACGGAAATTTCACTAATTTTGCCGTCAAATTACATGAGTTTATGATAAACGAGACAACAAACAGACAGGAAGAACAGTTGGTGCTCCGTACGGAAGGACTCGTGAAAGTGTATGGCAAGCGAACGGTAGTGAATGACGTGAGCTTTAACGTCAGACAAGGCGAGATTGTAGGATTGTTAGGGCCGAATGGTGCTGGTAAGACGACTTCTTTCTATATGACGACAGGTTTGGTCGTTCCTAATGGCGGCCACGTCTATCTGGGCGAGGAGGAGGTGACAGACTATCCAGTATTTCGTCGTGCTCGTGCTGGTATCGGCTATTTGGCACAGGAGAATTCTGTGTTCCGTAAGATGTCCGTAGAAAATAATATTCTCTCTGTATTGGAGATGACTGGTAAGCCTCGCGACTATCAGTTGGAGAAGTTGGAGAGTCTGATTAAGGAGTTTCGTTTAGGTAAAGTGCGTAAGAACAACGGAGATCAGTTGTCAGGTGGAGAACGTCGTCGTACAGAGATTGCGCGTTGTCTGGCTATCGAGCCGAAGTTCATTATGTTGGACGAGCCGTTTGCAGGTGTCGACCCTATTGCCGTAGAGGATATCCAGCAGATTGTATGGCAATTGAAATATCGTAATATTGGTATCCTGATTACAGACCATAACGTACATGAGACGCTGAATATTACAGATCGTGCCTATCTGTTGTTTGAGGGACGTATCCTGTTTCAGGGTAGTCCTGACGAATTGGCCGTCAATCCTATCGTGAGGGAGAAATACCTCGGCTCTAACTTCGTGCTGCAGAAGAAAGACTTCCAGCGGATGGCGGAGGAGAAGAAACGAAAGGAAGAAGAGGAAGACAACAAAGTATCATAAAAAAGAAATCAGCCGATTGGCTGATTTTCTTTTTATAGTAACTCTTTTGGCATTAACTCTTGTGCGCGTTGGAAGTCTTCTGGTGTATCTAACTCATAGGAGAAATAGTCAGTGGTATCGACGACCTTAAAGGTATGTCCCTGTGGGATGAGCCTTTCGAAACAACGCTCATAGAACACATCGATAAGTCCTTCCTTGACAATCATCTGGTCGAGTTCCTTATAGAGTGCCGTGCTATAATCTGCAGTCATTTTCTCAATGCCTACAGACTCGCCGATAGCATCTTGGATGCTGCATACCTTACTGATTTCTGTGATATGTCCGTCGGCATCCACAATCACTTTGATTTCCTCTTCACCACACTCATGACGATTCAAAGCAAGGGCAGACTCTGGTTCATGGGCAATACGTGCTACAGCGGCAGGGTCGCAAAGGATATCGCTGTCCATCAACAGGAACTCCTTGCCACGAACATATTCGCCAGCCATCCACAACGAGTAGATGTTGTTATTATGCTCGTAGTCGGCGTTGTGGAGGAAGTGGAAAGTAGGATTTTCTAGATTGTCTAGAGATTCTAGTTGTTCAAGAAAAGATTTTATCTGGTCTGCACGATAGCCAGTGACTACCACAAACTCACTGATGCCTGCCTGTTGCATGGCACGGACAGTACGCTCTAAGAGTGTGCGACCACCCACTTCTAACAGACACTTTGGTTTTGTATCTGTCAGGGGGCGAAGACGCTTTGCCATACCTGCGGCAAGAATAACTCCAATCATATTTTGACCTTAGTCTTTAGACCTTCGACTTTATTTCTTGTTGTACACTTTCAGAATCGTATCCACAACAGTTTGTGTCTGCTCCTTACGACCTAAGGTGATGCGCAGGCAAGACTCCAGACCCTTGTCACTCATGAACTTAATCTTATAGTCCTGAACCTTCAAAGCCTCCATCAGGGCATCCTTGATTTCCAACGGATACTTGATGAGGATGAAGTTAGCCACAGACTTATATACCTTAAAGCCGGGCAGGTTGCCGAGTTCCTTCTTATACAACTGGCGTCCCCATTCCATATCGTCAGCCACCTTGCGATAGTGTTCGTCACTGTCGAGGGCAGCAAGGGCAACAGCCTCAGAGAAGCGGTTGTAGCCTAAGTATTTGTTAATATAACTCTCGAACTGGTCGTGACCTTTGCCAATGAAACCGAAACCTACACGCAGACCAGGCAGTCCGTAGAACTTCGACAGCGTACGTGAGATAATCAGGTTGCTGTATTTGTTCACCAGTGGAGCGATGTAAGCAGTATCGGTGCTGATGAAACTAGCATAAGCCTCGTCGATGAGTACCATCGTATCGGAAGGAATATTCTCCATGATACGACCAATCTCTTCAGGAGTCAGACCGTTACCTGTGGGGTTATTAGGAGAGGCGAGCAGCAGCATACGAGGATGTACGCGATTGGTGTACTCGATGACTTCGTCGATGTCGTAGGCAAAGGTATCCTCTTTCTCATGCAGGGGATACATCTCGAACGTACCACCACACTCGCTGGCTACGCGATTGTAATACCACCAAGAGAACTCTGGGATGAGAATCTTGGTATTAGGTGCACCTGTCTGGCTGTTGACAGAGAGGAAATAGTGGATGGCATTCTTCAGCATGTCCTCACCACCATAAGTCAGAAGCACCTGACTCTCATCCACACCATAGATTTCACTGAGGCGTACAGAGATAACGCTCTTCTTGCCCTGGTCGTAGATACGGGTGTAGAAACACAATGTCTTAGGATCGAAATTCTTGATAGCCTCCACCACTTTCTGGCTGGGCTCAAAATTAAATTCGTTTCTGTCGAGATAATTCATAATTCTTTATTTTAATTTTTTCGTTATTTCATTTTCATGAGCGCCATTCCGATGGCAATCCAGATGATTTCCCTCACACGGCAGATGATACTTACGAAGATACCTAATGCCGCAGAGAGTCCCAGTGCTGCGATGGAGAGTACGAAACCGCCTTCCTGAACACCCAACTGCATCGGCAGGAAACCAATGAGGTTAGCAAAGAGCGTGGTGAACGCCACAATCAGGATGCTATGCAGGAAGGTGAGTGTCAGTCCTCCGAGTCCACCTCCGCAATCAACACCAAAGAGCAACAGCATGAACATCACCTCCATGCTCTGAACGACACGAGAGGAATATTCCAGTACCAGACTCTTATAGAAAGCCCCTTTATCCTGATGATGCAGGGAGGCTATCTGCTCGTCGATATTCTCTATGGCCTTCGAATGACGTGCCCAAAAGCGTAGTGTCCATTTCTTCAGTCCTGGTATCTTTGCTATCACGCCTAATACGTATTTCACCAGTCCGTTACGATAACCCTTGGAGAAGAGATAGAACGCCAAAAGGCAAAACACGACGATGATGCTCAGGATAATCCCGATGGCTGTCGTCATAGGCATGTCACCCACAAGTACCAAAGCCAGATAGATGAAGATGCTGATGAACCAGAACCAGAAATGAGCGAAGAAGTGCATCATCGCATAAAGGATGACACTCGATGTCGCATGCTGGTTGTCGATATCCTTCGAGAGTTCCATGATACGATAAGGTTCACCGCCCAGTCCTCCGACTGGTGTGGCATAGTTCAGGGCATAGCCTGTAATCGTCAGGCGATAGAGACGCCAGAAGCTCACAGGCATCTTTCCGCCGATATTCCCTTCAATGGTTGCCTTCCATGCCAATGCGTTGAGAGCATAGACGAAGATCCAGATGCCAATGATGGGTATCAACCAATAACCTGCATGACAGAGATGCTGCCATAATTCGACGAAACTCACATCGAACGTCAGCAACATCACGACGCATGCTGCTACTCCCAATACGAAGAATAGGTTATTGAGTCGTTGCTTAGTCCAGGCCATCGGCGATACGCTTACAGAATGATTCGTGGCGATGGTTCACATACCATGCAATCAGTCCCATGCCGACAATCTCCCAGATGAAGTTCATCACGGGAATGTCCAGCAGACAGAACAGGAACAGCCATAGTGAGCGGAAATTGAAAGTCAACAGTCCATTCCATTTGATGATAGGCAGGGAGTTCTTGTGGAACTCGTCGCGCACCTCCTGTGGAATATTGTCGTAACTGCCGTACTTCTCTTTCATTATAGTCAACAGGCGCTGGAACTCAGGTGTCCTCTTCTCCTGTTTCTTCGTATAGTCGATATACGATTTCTGGAAATAACGCTCCACCCAAGGTGTCTCCTTCGTCATCTGGTCGTAAATCTCCTGCTGACGCTTGGAGTTATCCAGTTCAGCACCCTTCTCACCTTTCAGGAAGAAGAGATGTACCTGAATATAGTAGTCGGCTAAGCGCTGCTGACCAGCCAGTCCACAGATGCCAGAAATTACGCCTATGATGAAGACAATGATGGTGGCGATGATAACATTCTGTTCTGTATCAGGAATGCCTAACCACGAGAACTCCAGCGTGTGGTGATGATAGAAACGATACACCAGCAGGACATAGATAGGCACAAACCATGTGAAGCCTGCCACTCCGTCAAGGATACGTCCCAGACGACTCTTCTTTCCAGTCATGCGGGCGAGTTGTCCGTCTGTGCAGTCGAAGATGTCTGCCAGACACAACATCAGGATGGCAATGATGTTCATGATAAGTCCCTGCGTACCCTCATAATAGAAACTGCCACTGGCAAAGAAATATGCACTAGCAGCTCCGATAATCATCGACCAGATTGTAACGGTGTTGGGGTGTATGTCAAGTTTGGCAAAGAACACTGCCCACCAATAGCAGAACGGACGTACCACATGCAGGTCAAGCCAGTCTTCTGTCTCAGCGGATTTTAATGTCTTAGAAACTTTTTCGTTCATGATATACCTTATTTATAATAATTCAGCCTGCAAAGGTACGAATAAGTGAGAAGAAAACCAAATTTTATTTGAGTTTTCTCGAACGAGAGTACCTTCGGCGAAGCCAAAGGTAGTGCAAATTGAGCGAAATACAAAATAAATTAATATTTATTTTATTTACTTTACCTCGCTTCGCGAACAGTGACCGTTGGTTCCGAGATGCAGCCTACTTTCGACCCGTTTGGAGTGTTCAAACTTCCCCAAATTTTAATTCAATTTATCGGAGTGCCTTCTATGCCTCGTTCCAGTATCTGTTAGGGGGGTATAGTAGCCTTTACTTACATCGTTAGTAGCCTTTAGTTACAACCATAGGAGCCTTTAGAACAAGTGATAGAAGGCACTGGTACAAAATGGGGATACGTTTGTAACGTTCGTACGAGGTAAAAAGTACGTTCAAACTCTAGCATTTTTATTATTTTTCTTTTGAAAAACTTGCAACTATAAGAAATAATCTATATCTTTGCGAATGAAATAGTGAAT
>CADCEW010000024.1 GCA_902800585.1 uncultured Prevotellaceae bacterium | reverse complement strand
AGTAGAATAATTATTGAGATATGGAAAAACAACAATCATCTCTGATTACGAAGGATGGTGTGAGTCTTCTCCTGCCGTTTATCCTCGTGACATTTTGTTTTGCCCTTTGGGGCTTTGCCAACGACATCACCAATCCGATGGTCAAGGCGTTTTCAAAGATATTCCGGATGAACGTCACAGACGGCTCATTGGTACAGGTCGCCTTCTATGGCGGTTATTTCGCAATGGCTTTCCCTGCTGCAATCTTCATTCGTAAATATTCCTATAAGGCAGGTGTCCTGATGGGGTTGGGACTGTATGCCGCCGGTGCCTTACTCTTCTTCCCTTCCAAGAGCATCGGTCTCTATGGCTGTTTCTTGGTCGCCTATTTTATTATGACCTGTGGACTGTCATTCTTGGAAACCTCCTGTAATCCATATATCCTGACGATGGGTTCTAAGGATACAGCTGCACGACGACTGAATCTGGCACAGTGCTTCAATCCCTGTGGCTCCATCATTGGTATGTATGTGGCGATGAATTACATTCAGGCGAAGTTGAATCCGCTGAACAGCAGTGAGCGTGCAATGTTGGATGATTCAGAATTTGAAGCATTGAAGAATGCTGACCTCGACATATTGATCTCTCCCTATCTTGCTATCGGAGCCGTCATTATCGTGATGTTCCTCATTATCCTCTTCACGAAGATGCCAAAGAATGGTGACCAGAACCATGATATCCATATTATGACTACCCTGAAGAAACTTGTGTCAATGAAACGCTATCGGGAGGGAGTCATTGCACAGTTCTTTTATGTGGGAGCCCAGATAATGTGTTGGACCTTCATTATCCAATATGGTACACGGGTATTTATGGCAGAGGGGATGGAAGAACAGGCGGCAGAGGTATTGTCACAGCAGTTCAATATCTATGCGATGCTCTTCTTCATCTGCTCTCGTTTCATAGCAACCTTCCTGATGAAATGGTTGAAGCCCGCTGTGTTATTGAGTATCTTTGGCATTCTTGCCATGATATTCACAGTAGGAGTAATCGTCTTCCAGAATCGTATGGGTATCTATTGCCTCGTATGTGTCAGTGGTTGTATGTCACTGATGTTCCCGACCATTTATGCTATCGCTCTCAAAGGCTTGGGCGACGAGGCGAAGTTTGGAGCCGCAGGACTGATTATGGCCATCCTTGGAGGTTCCGTGCTTCCCCCGCTTCAGGCGATGATTATTGACAAGGGAACAGTATTTGGTGACTTCCCAGCCACGAATGTCTCGTTTATCCTGCCCTTCGTCTGTTTCCTGATAGTGACCGTTTATGGATATAGAGTTCATTTGAGTAAGAATAAAGACTAAATATATATGAAAGCAATACAGATTGTAGAGCCGTCGGTAATGAAGGTTATTGAGATGGCTGAGCCCCAGATGGGCGATGAGGAAGTACTCTTGAATATGGAGTATGTAGGTTTTTGTGGTAGTGACCTGAACACGTATCGTGGTGCAAACCCGATGGTGAAGATGCCAGTGGTGCCTGGCCATGAGGTGGGTGCTTCTATTGTCAGGGTGGGAAAGAACGTGCCTGCAAGCTTGACTCCTGGTATGACAGTGACAGTCAATCCTTATACCAACTGTGGCAAGTGCGCTTCTTGTCGTAACGACCGCGTGAATGCCTGTCAGAATAACGAGACACTGGGAGTCCAGCGTTGGGGCGCTATGCGTGAGTATCTTTGTCTGCCTTGGACGAAGATAATCCCCGTCGGATCACTGTCTTCCCGTACCAGTGCATTGATAGAGCCGATGAGTGTGGGCTTCCATGCAGTTAATCGTGCGCAGGTAACAGATATTGATGTTGTGATGGTGATTGGTTGCGGCATGGTGGGCATGGGTGCTGTAGTACGTGCTGCCCAGCGTGGTGCTATTGTCATCGCTGCTGATATCGATGACGAGAAACTGGCACTGGCTCGTGAGATGGGTGCCAAGTACACTGTTAATACGATGTCGGACGATGTACAGGTATGTCTGCAGGAGATAACAGATGGTTTCGGTCCTGATGTGGTCATTGAGGCAGTAGGCAGTCCTGTAACCTATCGCATGGCTGTCGATGAGGTTGCCTTTACAGGACGTGTTGTATGTATCGGTTATGCAAAGTCGGAGGTATCGTTCCAGACGAAGTATTTCGTACAGAAGGAACTTGATATCCGAGGATCGCGTAATGCCCAGCCCAGCGATTTCCGTGCTGTTATCCGTTATTTGGAGAAAGGTACTTGTCCCGTTGACCGTCTCATCAGTAATGAGGTAAAGCCCGAGGAGGCTTCTGCCGCCATGCAACAGTGGGCAGAGAATCCAGGTAAAGTGTTCCGTATTTTAGTCAATTTCCGATAAGCGTATGAAAAGAGTATTCCTGTCATTGATGTTGTGCTGTGGACTGGTCATGACTAGTAGGGCACAGGATGTGAAGATAGAGTTTATGACACCACGTATCGTGCATGTGGTGAAAGGTCAACCCACGAAGTCGTTGGTAGTGATTGCCAAACCAGAGAATGTTCAATGTTCGATGACTCATGGTCTATGGAAGAGCAGTGAACTGACTGTCAGACAGGATGCGAATGGTAATCTTACCTTCTTGACAGCAAAAGGAAAGGTGTTGCTCCGTGAGAAGAGTTGTGATGTGTCCAAGGTACGCCAGACTTTCATGCTTGATAAGGATGAGGCTGTCTATGGTCTCGGTACGATACAGAATGGGAAGATGAATCGTCGTGGTGAGCATAAGCGCATGGAACAGTCGAACCTCGAGGATTTCCAGAACGTGTTGCAGAGCATCAAGGGCTGGGGTATCTATTGGGAGAACTATTCGCCGACGCAGTTTGATGACGATGCCAATGGGATGTCGTTTACCTCAGAGGTAGGAGAGGGTATCGACTATTACTTCATGTATGGTGGTTCTGCCGATGGCGTGGTAGCCCAGATGCGCCATCTCTCTGGTGATGTTCCCATGTTCCCATTGTGGACCTACGGTTTCTGGCAGTCGAAGGAGCGTTATAAGACGGCTGTGGAAACGGAGAGCATCGTCGATCAATATCGTGCGTTGCAAGTACCGCTCGACGGCATCATTCAGGACTGGCAGTACTGGGGAAGCAACTATCTATGGAATGCGATGGACTTCCTGTCAGAAGATTTCACCAATGGACCGCAGATGATTAAGAATGTCCATGCAAAGCATGCGCACTTCATGATTTCGATATGGGCGAGTTTCGGACCACAGACACAACAGTTCCGCGAACTCAATGAGAAAGGATTGCTGATGCCTTTTGAGACATGGCCGCAGAGTGGTCTCTCACATATCTGGCCTCCACGTATGGATTATCCCTCGGGGGTGAAGGTGTATGATGCCTTTAGTCCTGTGGCGCGTGATATCTATTGGAAGTATCTGAAAACATTGTATGACTATGGCACGGATGCATGGTGGATGGATTCTACTGATCCCGACTTCTTTAATCCGCGAGAGAGTGACTATGAGCATCCTGTCTGTGGTGGAACATGGCGTTCACTGCGTAATGCCTTCCCATTGGAAACTGTACGTGGTATTTATCAGTCTCAGCGCAGGGATTATCCGAACTCTCCTAAGCGTGTCTTCATCATGACGCGCTCGTCGTATGCAGGTCAACAGCATTATGGTTCGAACATGTGGAGTGGTGATGTAGCATCCTCATGGGATATGCTGCGTAAGCAGGTGCCTGCAGGAATGAGTTTCTCGTTGACAGGTAATCCTAATTTCAATACAGATATCGGTGGCTTCTTCTGTAATGCCTATAACACCAAGGGCCCAGGCTCTGCACCTCAGAATCCACAGTATCAGGAGTTGTATGTGCGCTGGATGCAGTATGGACTCTTTACTCCTGTATTCCGCAGTCATGGTGCTGATGCGCCTCGTGAGATATGGCAGTTTGGTAAAAAGGGTGAACCTGTCTATGATGCTATTGAGAAGATGATCCGCCTGCGCTATCGTCTAATACCTTATTTATATAGTACGGCTTGGCAGGTAACGAGTAATAACGAGAGTTATATCCGTCCGTTGTTCAGTGACTTCGCTGCCGACAAGTGTGTGTGGGACATGACGGATGAGTTGATGTTCGGACGTAGTATCCTTGCAGCTCCTATTGTCAATCCTTTGTATACGGAAGAGCAAATCATCAAGGAGGATGCAATGACGGGCTGGGACAGGAATAATGTAAAAATGAAAGAATTAAAAAATGAAGATGTGGATTGGTCGCAGCCAAAGACAGTCACGAAATACCTGCCGCAAGGCACTGACTGGTATGACTTCTGGACGAATACACGCATGAAGGGCGGACAGAGTGTAACGATACAGGCAACGCTCGACCAAGTGCCGATGTTCGTACGTGCAGGCAGTATCCTTCCACTGGGTCCTGAGATGCAATGGGTAGGTGAGAAGTCTTGGGACAACCTCGAACTGCGTGTCTTTCCGGGTGCTGATGGCTCGTTCGTGTTGTATGAGGATGAGGGCGACAACTACAACTACGAGAAGGGCATCTATAGCACCATTACTTTCCAGTGGAATGATAAGTCGAAGATACTCACGATTGGTGCCCGTCAAGGCTCTTATCCCGGTATGCTTCAGCAGCGCCAGTTCACCATCGTTCTTCCTGACGGACAACGTCAGACTGTCGATTATGAAGGAACGCAGTTGCAAGTGAAGTTATAATTTTTCAACCCTTATATGCTGAAGACGCTCTACCAACAAATCAAGCAATACCGTACGGCAGCCTTGCTGACGCCAGCGTTCACGGCGTTGGAGGTGCTGATGGATGTGCTGATTCCCTATGTCACCGCCTCGCTCATCGACAAGGGTATCAATGCTGGTGATATGGAGAACGTCTATTTCTATGGAGCCATTATGCTCGGCATGGCGTTCCTGAGTCTCGCCTTCGGTATCATCGGAGGACGTTTCTCTGCCTATGCCTCTACGGGTTTTGCCGCCAATTTGCGCTTGGCGATGTATCAGAACATCCAGCGTTTTGCCTTCTCGGACATCGACAAGTACGCCACGTCTGGACTGATTACCCGTATGACGACAGATGTCAACTCGTTGCAGAGTGCCTTCCAGCAGATTCTGGGTATCAGCGTGCGAGCCCCCTTCAAACTCGTGCTGTCTATCCTGATGTGCCTTGTCATCGATGCACGTCTGTCGCTGATATTCCTCATCGCCCTCATCATCCTGAGTTTCTCCTTATACCATATCATCTCACGCGTGGCGAGACTGTTCCAACAGGTGTTTGTGAAGTACGACGAACTGAACCAGAGCGTACAGGAGAACGTGACAGGTATCCGCTTGGTGAAGGCTTTTGTGCGTGAGGACTATGAGAACGAGAAGTTCGCCCGTGCCGCCGAGAATCTCTATAAGTTATATGTCAAGGCAGAGGGTCTCATGGCATGGAATCACCCCATCATGAACATGGTGGTGTATGGCTGTATCATCGCCCTCTCGTGGATGGGCGCCCATTATATCGTGGATGGCACGTTGACAACGGGTGAGTTGACTTCCCTCTTCACCTATATCATGTCGATTCTGATGTCGCTGATGATGCTCTCGATGGTGTTTGTGATACTGACCCAGAGTGCAGCCTCTGCCAAGCGTGTCGCTGAGATTATCGAGGAAGAGCCTGACATTGTGAATCCCGAGCATCCCGTCTTTGAGATTGCCGACGGAAGCCTTGCGTTCCGTAACGTCCGCTTCGATTATGTGACGAATAAAGATAGAAGGTCGAAGGTCGAAGGCCACAAACGCAGCGCCCTCTTCAACATCAACTTCAACATTCAAAGTGGTGAGACCATTGGTATCATTGGTGGTACTGGCTCTGGTAAGTCCACGCTCATCAGTCTCATCAGTCGCCTCTACGACCCCACCCAGGGAGAGGTCTTCGTGGGAGGACATAACGTGAAAGACTACGACCTCACCGCCTTGCGTCATGCCGTATCGGTGGTGTTGCAACAGAATATCCTGTTTAGCGGCAGCGTCCTTGACAACCTGCGTTGGGGTAATCCCGATGCGACGTTGGAGGAGTGTCGCAAGGCTTGTCAGATGGCACAGGCGGATGACTTTGTCAGTGCGATGCCCGAAGGCTACGACACCCATATCGAACAAGGCGGTACGAATGTCAGTGGCGGTCAGAAGCAACGTCTCTGTATCGCCCGTGCCTTGCTCAAGCATCCGAAGATTCTCATCCTCGACGACTCCACCTCTGCTTGTGATACCGCTACCGATGCGAAGATACGCGAAGCCTTCCATACCCAACTGCCTGACATGACGAAGGTCATCATCGCCCAGCGCATCCTCAGCGTCAAGGACTGTGACCGCATCCTCGTCATGGACAACGGTGTCGTGACAGGCTTCGATACCCACGAGAACCTGCTGAAGAACAACACGCTCTATCAGGAGATCAATGCTATCCAGAACGAGAATGTCGGTGACTTCGACGAAGTGAAAGGAGGTGCCGCATGAGACAACCGAACTTTGGACCGCCACGCGAGCGGTCACAAGCAGGTTTCCAGAAGGTAGACAAGCAGAAGCGTGCCACCCTCCTCAGGATGTTCTCCTTCGTCTTCAAACACTACAAATGGGCTATCGTCGTGGTCCTTGCCTGCGTCCTCATCTCCTCGCTGACCTCGCTGGTGTCCTCACTATTCACCAAGACACTCATCGACGACTATATCGTGCCACTGACACAGGTGGACAACCCCGAATACCACTCGTTGGCACAGACCTTGTTCATCTTAGGACTCATCCTGTTCTTCGGCACCATCTGCTCCTACACCTACAACCGACTGATGATACATGTCAGTCAGGGAACGATGCTGCGCCTCCGCAAGACTATCTTCGAGAAGATGCAACACCTGCCCGTCAGTTACTTCGACCAGCGGTCACACGGTGACATCATGTCCGTCTATACCAATGATGTCGACTCCCTGCGACAGATGATATCCACTGCGATGGCACAGGTCTTCTCGTCCGTCATCACCATCGTCGCCACCTTCACCTCCATGATAGTGCTGAGCGTTCCCCTGACGCTGGTCAGTGTCCTCATGGCTGTCGTGATGATGATTGCCACCACGCAACTCGGTAAACGGTCACGCAGTCATTTCCGTACCCAACAGCAACGCTTGGCGAGTGTCAACGGCTTCATCGAGGAGATGATGACAGGTCAGAAGGTCGTGAAGATTTTCTGTCATGAACAACAGGCACTCCGTGACTTCGAGGACATCAACGAACAACTGCGTTCCTCTGCCTATCACGCCAACCGCATCGCGAACATCGTCATGCCCGTCAATGGGGGTATCAGCAACTTCGGCTTCGTCCTCCTCGCCACCGTCGGCGCTGCCATTGCCCTCAGTCAATTGTCAATTGTCAACTGTCAATTGTCAATTTCTTTAGGAACGATTGTAGCTTTCCTCCAACTCAACAAGAGTTTCACCCGTCCTATCTCCCAAGTCAGCCAACAGATTAACAGCGTGCTCAACGCCTCCGTAGGTGCTGAGCGTGTCTTCGCCTTAGGCGATGCGGAGCCAGAGGTGGACGAGGGAACCACCGAACTCACCGACCCGAAGGGTGATGTGGACTTCACAGACGTGGACTTCGGATATATCCCCGAGAAACAGGTACTCTTCGACATCGATATCAACACCAACCCGGGACAGAAGATTGCCTTCGTCGGAGGCACTGGTGCTGGCAAGACCACCATCATCAACCTCATCAACCGCTTCTACGAGATACAGAACGGACGCATCCTCTACGACGGCATCCCTATCACCGGCATCCGTAAGGAGTCGCTGCGTAAGGGCATGAGCATCGTCCTTCAAGAGACACACCTCTTCACGGGTACTGTCTTGGAGAATATCCGTTACGGAAAACTCGATGCTACCGACGAAGAATGTGTCAAGGCTGCCCAGATGGTCGGTGCCGACGACTTCATCCGCCGTCTCCCCAACGGCTATCAGACACCACTCACTGGCGATGGTGGTAATCTCAGTCAGGGCGAACGCCAGTTACTCGCTATTGCTCGCGCTGCCGTAGCCAATCCCCCCGTCCTCATCCTCGACGAGGCAACCTCCAGTATCGACACCCGTACCGAGCAACTCGTACAACGGGGCATGGACACCATCATGCAGGGGCGCACCACCTTTGTCATCGCCCATCGCCTCTCCACCGTCCGTAATGCTGACCAGATCATCGTCCTCGACCACGGACACATCATCGAGCAGGGCACCCACGACCAACTCATCGCCCTCAAAGGCAAATACTATCAACTCTATACAGGAAATACAATTTAAGCAAATGGAACAACTATTACATTATGTATGGAAACACAAACTGTTTCCACTACAAGAACTAAAGACAACTGATGACAATGTTGTTGAAGTGATTGACCCCGGACTGCATAACCATAATAGCGGTCCCGATTTCTTTAATGCCAAGATAAAGATCAATCACACCCTTTGGGTAGGTAATGTGGAGATTCACGACAAATCGAGCGATTGGTATCTGCACGGACACGACAAAGACAAGGCGTACGACAATGTCATCCTGCATATCACAGGTCATGCTGATGTAGAGGTCACAAATACTCAAGAACAGTTTATCCCACAGATGTTGTTGGAAGTGCCTGCTCACGTCCGAGAGAATTATGATGAACTGCTAAGGACAGATCAATATCCTCCATGTTATAAAATCATTCCAGAACTCACCCAAATCACCATTCATTCGTGGATGGCAGCCCTACAGACAGAACGACTGGAACAGAAAACCGAGGCAATACGTCGTCGTGCAGAACGGATGAACGGTTCTTGGGAGGATGCCTATTTCATGACCCTTGCTCGTAATTATGGCTTTGGCATCAACGGTGATACTTTTGAGGATTGGGCAACTCACATCCCCCTTTCTGCTATTGCCCATCATCGTGACGACCTTTTTCAGATAGAGGCAATCTTTATGGGGCAGGCAGGACTCCTGGATGTCGAGGCGATTCCTGAACGCTATCAGCAGGATGCCCTGAACGAGGGTTATTTCGCCAAACTACGCAACGAGTATCTGTATCTGGCACATAAGTTCTCACTGCAACCGATGGATTACAAGTTATGGAAATTCTTGCGCTTACGTCCCCAGAACTTTCCACACATTCGTCTGTCACAACTCGCCAACCTCTACTATGAGCATAAGACAGGACTCTCACAACTGATAGAGTGCAAGAATGTCTTTGCCATGCAAGACCTGATGAGCACGAAGGTGACACCCTATTGGGAGACCCACTATACCTTCGGCTCAGCCAGTGATCCCAACGAGAAGAACCTCTCTCCCTTCTCCCTCAACCTGTTGCTCATCAACACCTGCATCCCCATGCTCTTTGCCTATGGACGACATACGGCAAAGGAAGAGTTATGTGACCGTGCCTTCGACCTATTGGAGCAACTCAAGGCGGAGAACAACTATATCATTCGCATGTGGAAAGACTGCGGTTTGGAGGTTCGAAGTGCTGGAGACTCTCAGGCACTTATCCAACTGAAAAAAGAATACTGCGACAAGAAGGATTGTCTCCGCTGTCGCATCGGCTATGAATATTTAAAAAGGTAAGATATGAAAAAGTACTGTTTCGAAACAAAAATGGAGGTGCGCGACTATGAATGCGACATCGAAGGAATTGTGAATAATGCCAACTATGTACATTATTGCGAACATACACGTCATCTTTTTCTTCAACAATGTGGACTGAGTTTCGCTGAGATGCATGAGAAGGGAGTAGATGCCGTCGTGGCACGAATGAAACTGGAATACAAAGTACCCTTGCGCCCAGATGATGAATTCTATTCACGTCTATGGTTAGAGAAGCAAGGTATCAAATACATCTTCCATCAAGACCTCTTCAGAGCGTCCGATGAGGCTCTGTGTTTCCGAGGGGAGATTATACTGGTATGCTTAGTGAACGGTCAACTTTCTGAGAGTGAAGATTATGACAGGGCATTTGAAGCGTATATTAAAGTTTAAAGGAGAGAGATTAGCGAGGAAGGGTTAAGAAAAATGACTTCAACACGGTTTTCTCCAGTTTTTTATTTAAATTTGCAGACACTAAAACAATAAATTATGTATATGGAAAAATCCCTCTGGCTACTGGCTTTGCTGCTGATGGGCAGCGGCAAACACTTTTCGATTATAACATAACATTTTAATAACAATAATTATGAAGAAAATTTTAATGATGGTGCTCGTGGCAGGTATAGCCATGCAGACAAATGCTCAGTGGAACAACTGGCACACAACACTTAACGAAATAATATGCTCAAACATATAAGTTCTTTCAATTTTTTTTATATCTTTACAAAATAAATTTATATTACGATTAAAACCTAAATAAATGAACATGAAAAAGAACCTATTTTGGATGCTGACTGCCTTCACAATGTGCGGAATGGTAATGACAGCATGCTCTGACGACGACAAGACTTCAGGGCAAAAAACCGACGAGACTACCGAAATTGTAGACTTCCCCGAGAAGCCGACCACTGACCTGCTGGAGACCCAGATTAAACGTCCTGCCTATGTCTTCGATGCCCAATATACTGGCGAGGGCAAGGCTGTAGTGGCACGCGCCACTAAGAAATCAGACTTGACTGACGAGAACCTGGAAGTGGTGATCATGCCTTCTGCCCAGATTGAAAAACTGACAGGTGACGACTACCTCAACATCATCCGTGTGGTGGGCAAAGGTGGAACTATCGTATTCGTAGAACCGGAACTGAGTGAGTTGGATGACTTCTGTAAACAAGTTGCTGCAGCAATTAATATCTATTCACCTGCAGCCGAGGTTGCCAATGAGTATATGTCGGCTGACGCCATTCAACGCATCTTGCTATGGAGCGACATCACTCCGTTCGCAGCACTGGCAGAAAGCAACGAGAAGGACCATTACGAGATTATTGCCCTGCGCAATCAGACGGTCTATGCCAGCATTAACGACCACGAGGGTGTTGTCACCAAGCAGACCGTCGGCGTGGAGGCTGAGAAGAAAGAAGAGGAGGGTGTGTTTGAAACGATCCCCATAGAGTTTGAGTTCCCTAACGAAATGAATGACAACTATTTCGGTTATAAGGCCGATGATCTGGCAGAGTGGATTAACAGTAACGAACCGGAAGAACCGGAAGAAGAGGCTGCCGAGGCGCGTGCTATGATTGCCAACAGGGCTGGTGAAACGGCTTCATTGCAGTCGCTGACAAAAGCACAGACCATCATTTTAAACGGCAGTAACAACAATCTCTATTTCCAATGGGGAAAAGCCTCTGTTCGTGCTATCTACCACCCCATCACGCTGCGCTACGACATTTGGGCAGCCTACTCCGCTGACAAGAAATGTGACTTCTACTGCATAAAACTCAGTGTGACAGCAGAAAACGACAAACTGGGATGCGGTCCTACAGAACCACGTAAGTGGTATGATGGGGTTTATTGTGACTTTTGGAAAAAACTCAATAATTCCCTATTTGCCGTTACTTCAAGAAATATATACGGCCCATTTATGACTGAGTTGGACATGGACTTCAACTTGGAAAACGGAAAAGCCCAACTGGCAGACTATACCCCGAAAAACAGCACATCGGGTGGTGCCACTGTTGCTGAGTCGTTCTCTTTCTCGCTGGGTGGCAACGTCGGTGCCAACGCCTCAGGACCCACGGGCGGCATTTCCGCCAACTGCACTTGGGGGTCGTCGGTGTCTAAGTTTAATCCCGACCTAAAGGCTACGGCAACAGCAGATATGAGCAGTGGCAAATTGGCCTTCAATTATAAGGCAGGACGCCCCATCGCTGAGTGGAATATGTTTAAAGATCCCCAACACAGTGGTACGAAAGACATTGCCATCAAGACCTGCACGGTAGAGCACGCCTGGGTGTGGCAGGTGGAGAGCAATGCCGATGCTGTAACGCTCAACACCCGCTTCAAGTCAGTGGATGAGTGGTTGACCTATGAGTCTTTTGGAATGAAATGCACTGAATACTATCTTCCTATCCCCTGCGAGCATAAGTTCAAGTCGCTCGTCAACTGTCCGCCACGCTTCAAGCAGGAGTGGGCAATGACCATTGAACCTGCCAATTCAAAGGCTGAGGCCTATCTGGCAAGTAAACTACCAAAGTACTTCATGAATAGCAGTACCCTCTTCACCCGCAAAGAGAACCATACCAAGGAAAATGCGACTGACGAGATTAGTGCGTGGGTAACTAAGTCAAAAGCTGTTTTCGACAAAAACAGCACCATACTGAAAGGGGCTGCCCAAGAGGGAGGTATCACTGGCAACTATATAATCCGATGGCATCAGGTGAACGGAACGGGTGGTACAGACAACGATTTCACATACGAAGCTAAGATAAAATAATTATGAAGAAAATTTTAATGATGGTGCTCGTGGCAGGTATAGCCATGCAGACAAATGCTCAGTGGAACAACTGGCACACAACACAGGCCATTAGCGGCGGTGTGGGTATCTTGGGTTCAATCATCGCCTCGTCGGAGCGTAAGAAGGCTATGGAGATATTTGAACGTGAGAAAACTCAGTTTCAGTCTTCCTTCGCAAGGGCTTATGATGAGGCAAAGGAACTGGAGGCTGACGGACAGTGGGCTGACGCGCTCGACAAATTCGAAGAGGCTGCCAAGCTGAACTGCGACTACGGCTATACGGACCAGAAGAGTCTCACCCTGAAAATAAACAGTCTCTACGAGAAGGCTGGACGTACGGAGGAGGGCCCCAGCATCCTTAACAACAAGACGACGATTCTTCCTGACTATTCTCGCTATCGCTTCTCCATGCAGAACCCTATCAGCAAGGGTAAGAAGGATAATACGCAGACGAAGATCGTACGGGTGAGCTGCTCGGACACGGAGACGCGTATTGAACTGGAGTGTGAGGCGGACATGCCTAACGACCAGTTATATATCAAGTCGGATACTTACATCAGAAGCAAGGGCAGCGACAAACTGCGCCTGCGTGGGGTGGAGAACGTGACGGTGGCTCCGGTGGTGACAAAGATTCCATGGCCGTACCAGAAACTGCGCTTCGCCCTGATATTCCCTGCGTTGCCTATCACTGCCGAGGAGTTTGAACTCGTCGAACCTTCAAGCAGCTGGAAGTTCAAGAATATCAGATGCAGATAAACAACAGCGAAGAGGTATTCTATACCATTGCGCTGACACGGATGACGGGCTTCAACCAGGCAATGGCTCTGCAACTGTATCAGTCATTGGGCAGTGGTAAGGCGGTTTATGAGCAACGTCAGGACTTAGGCAACTGGGACGAGGCGCTGCGTAGGGCGGCTGCCGAGATGGAGTTCATCGAGAAGAACGGTATCCAGGCACTGACACTGAACGACGCTGCCTATCCCCAGCGACTGAAGGAATGTGCAGATGCTCCCATCATCTTATATTATAAGGGTGTGGCCGACCTGAACAGGCAACATGTCATCAATATCGTGGGGACGCGGCATTGTACCACTTACGGACAGGATCTAGTACGCCGCTTCGTCAGTGACTTACGCAGGATGTGTCCTGATGTACTGATTGTCAGTGGACTCGCCTATGGTATCGATATCTGCGCCCATCGGCAGGCATTAACTGAAGGCTATGAGACGGTGGGAGTGTTAGCGCACGGTCTGGATCAGATATACCCACCTCGCCATCGTGACACGGCAGTGGAGATGGTGCGGCAAGGGGGGCTGTTGACAGAGTATATGAGTCAGACTCAGGCGCTGCCAAACAACTTCCGTCAGCGTAACCGTATCGTGGCTGGGATGTCAGATGCGACCATCCTCGTGGAGAGTGCGTATAAGGGTGGTGGACTGATTACCTGTCGCATTGCACAGGAGTATGGACGAGATGTGTTTGCCTTCCCTGGTGCGGTAGGGGCTCCTTATAGCGAGGGGTGTAACCGTATGATTCGGAATAATACGGCAGCACTCATCACATCGGCACAGGACTTCGTGGAGGAGATGCGATGGAGCGAGAGAGGTAAGATGGAAGAGGTAAGAGGTAAGATGGTGGAGGGGGAACTGTTTGTTGAACTTACCGAGGAGGAAGAACAGGTGGTGACGGTGCTGCGGAAGACGAATGACTTGCAACTGAATATGATAGCGGTACAAACGAATATTCCTATCGGACAACTCACTGCCCTGTTGTTCTCCCTGGAGATGAAGGGAGTGGTAAGACCATTGGCAGGAGGGGTGTACCATCTTTTAAGTTAATAGTTGATAGTTTAAAGTTTATAGTTACCCCCTTATGAAAATTGGCAATATAGAATTGGGAGAGCGTCCTGTGTTCCTGGCACCGATGGAGGATGTGACGGACATTGGGTTCCGACTGCTGTGTAAGCGGTTCGGGGCATCGATGGTGTACACGGAGTTCGTATCGGCAGAGGCACTGGTGAGGGATGTGAAGTCCACCATCAAGAAACTAACCATCGCTGAGGAGGAGCGTCCTGTGGGTATTCAGATATACGGCAGAGATGTGGAGGCGATGGTGGAGGCTGCAAAGATAGTGGAACAGGCGGGCCCCGATGTCATCGACCTGAATTTCGGCTGTCCTGTGAAGAAGGTGGCAGGAAAGGGTGCGGGGGCCGGTATGCTGCAGAATGTCCCGAAGATGCTGGAGATAACACGGAAGGTGGTGGATGCCGTGAAACTGCCTGTGACGGCGAAGACACGCTTGGGATGGAATCACGAGCAACTGATCATCACGGAACTGGCAGAGCAGTTGCAGGACTGTGGTATTCAGGCACTGACGATACACGGACGGACTCGTTCACAGATGTACACAGGAGAGGCGGACTGGACACTGATAGGTGAGGTGAAGCGGAACCCCCGTATCCATATCCCTATCATCGGCAATGGTGATATCAAGTCGTTGGAGGATGCCGATAGGGCCTTTGACACGTACGGTGTGGATGCGGTGATGATAGGTCGTGCGACGTTCGGTTGTCCGTGGATATTCAGTCGGAAGGAGTTGACACTGGATGAGAAGATTGATGTGTTGGAGGAGCAGTTGCGTATCAACGTGGAGCGCATCGACGAGTACCGAGGTATCTTGCATACGCGTCGCCATCTGGCTGCCTCGCCTGTGTTCAAGGGGATTCCGAATTTCAGGCAAACACGCATTGCCATGTTGAGGGCGGAGAAGGTGGAGGAACTTGTCGGCATTTTGGAGGAATGTCGGGAAAGGTTAAAGGTTAGAGGTTAAGGGTTAAAGGTTAAAGTTGACAATTGACAGTTGACAATTGACAATTATTATTCTTTGGGGTTTTGGAGGTTCAGGAATTGGCGGATGGCATCGACGAGGGCGTCGTTTTCGTCGGGACGCTGGGTAGCGACACGGAAGAAGTGGTTGGAGAGTCCCGTGACATTATGACAGTCACGAATGAGGATGCCATGCTCGTGGACGAGATAGTATTTCAGGTCGGTACTGGTATGGTCTTCAATCTGACAAAGCATGTAGTTCGTCTTGGTCTCAAAGGCACGGATGCCTTCTATCTCACGCAGTCTCGTGCGCAGCCGCTCCGTCTCCATCAGATAGGCGTCAAGGTAGGGGATGGCGGGCTTGTCTTGCTTGATGAGGAACTTACCAGCCTCGATGGCAAGGGCATTCACAGACCACGGCTGTTGGAAGGTGCGCAGCAACTGAAGCGTGTCGGGGTGGGCGGTGACATAACCTAAGCGCAGTCCTGGCATGGCATACTTCTTACCGAGGGAGTGAAGCACAAACAGGTTACGACAGCTAAGCACTTCTTTCGGTGATAACAACTCTTCTTGCGTATAGTCCTCATACGACTGGTCGATGACAAAGGTATAACGGGGAGAACGGCGTACAATATATTCGATGACACCCTTCGTCATCACATTACCTGTCGGGTTGTTCGGATTACATATCCAATAGACACGGTCGCTGGGTAATGACGACAGGTCCTCGGTATTCTCGTAGGAGATGATATGGTGGTTGATGCGACAGGCATCGGCATACTCGCTGAAGGTAGGCTGGGGGATGACAGAGGCGCTATGGTGCAGCATTTGGGCGATGAGATAGATAGCCTCGGTGGCACCGTTGGTTACCATGACAGACTCAGACGAGAGCCCTAGCTTCAACGCAATGAGTTTTTCCAAGGAACGCGTGCGTGGCTCCGGATAGTGTTTTATCATATCCAGATGAGCCGACAGATGCTCCTTCAATGCCGTATGGTCGGCATGTGGATAGACATTGGAACTGAAGTTCATTCGAACCATGTCCGCATCATAGCGGTAGAGATCGTCTCCGTGTCCTTCAATCATGGGCTTTTACGTGTATGGTGAGTGTCTGTGCATCAAACGTTATTCCGTCGCGCTGGATGAAACGGGTCAAGGCACCTTCCTCAGCCAATTGGCGGGGCGTACCCACACTCAGTTGTTCGGATTCCATCAACCAGAGACAGTCAGCGATTTGCAGCGAGAGTTCTACATCATGGGTAGAAAGGAAAACAGTCTTTTGTTGTTCGACGGCAAGGCGATGGAGCAACTGCATCACCTCTACTTTGCTGGGGAAGTCGAGGAAGGCGGTCGGTTCGTCAAGATATATCACAGGCGTCTGTTGCGCCAATGCCTTGGCAATCATCACCTTCTGGCGTTCACCGTCACTGAGCGTATGGATGTAACGTCCTTTTAACGACGCGATACCCACCAGTGTGATGGCCTCCTCCACGATACGGTGGTCGTTGGCAGAGAGGGTGCCCCAGAAACCAGTATAGGGCGAACGTCCCATGCCTACCAGTTCCTCGGTTGTCATGTTACGGACATCAGGCTTCTCGGTGAGGACGACGCCTATGAGGCGACTCAACTGTTTGTCTGAGTACTCAGAGATATTGGAGTACTCAGAGTTCTCGGAGTTTCTCATCATGATGTCGCCTGAGAGGGCAGGTTGGAAGGCAGAGAGGGTACGCAGCAAGGTAGATTTTCCAATACCGTTACGTCCCAACAAACAGGTGAGTTCGCCGCTATGGATGGTGCCATTCAACTGTTCTGCCACCACTGTCACATGCTGTTTTGACTGATAACCGATACTTAGATTCTTGAGTATGACCGTCTCGTTCATGTTGCAAAGATACGATTAAGTGAGAAAAAAACCAAGAGAATCTTGAGTTTTTTCGAACGTGATTATCTTCGACGTTAGTCAAAGATAATCATTTTCAATTATAAGTCAAGGAATAAGGGCAAATTTATTTGGAAGATATAAAATATTTTCTTACTTTTGCATGAGAAAATAAAACAAATATCATTTATATTATGAACAGAAAGGTATTTTTCTTACTCTTGAGTGTACTCCTCTGCTGCTCTTTCGTGCGTGCACAGGAAGTTCAGAAAAGTGAATTTCAACAAAAGGCTGAGGCTGTAGATCCCAAACAAGACATTGCCAAGGCGCGCTCGTTGTATATTCATGCCTTCAACGACTATGTCAACAAAGGTCAGACCAAGCAGGCGGTAGAATGTGGTGTGAAGGCGGCTGCCTTGTATCACAAAGAGAATTTCTTCAAGGAGAGTTTTGAATTGCTGCGCCGTGTGGATCAAGCCATTGTCACAGGAAAAGACAAGACGCCGAGTGTTCAGGCAGGACTGCATTACCTGGTGACGAAGGAGCGTCTGGCGATGTACATGAAATTCAGGAAGATTGAGAGTGCCAAAGAGCAACTCAGTGTCTTAGAGAACCAAGCGAACACCTCGGGTGACGAGAATCTGAAAAACGACCTCCTATATAATAAAGCTACCTTCTACTATACCTTCGGACAGATAGCACAAGGTAACGCTGTGTTTAAGGAGATGGCAAACAAACTCACTGCCAGCAAGGAATATGATAAGGTGGACGAGGTCTATCAAACACTTATCTCGAATGCCCGCAAGAGCAATAACGCCAGTATGGTGGCACAGTCATATAGCAACTATCTGGCATGGAAAGACTCTACCAATGCCTTGAAACATGCTGACGAGATCAAAGCCCTGAAGAAAGAGATTGCCGACAACGAGGCGACCATCTCTGAGAAAGACAGTTCGCTGACTATCCGCTGGGCTGTCATCATCGGACTCATCATCCTTGCCGCAGCCCTTGCCGCAGCACTGGTGATAGGCGGTGTCATCCTCTTGCGTTTCATCCTGTTGACACGGAAGCAGAAGAAGACCATCAACCTCGCCAATGAGAGCAACGCCCTGAAGGCGAAGTTCATCAGTAACATCTCTGCCCAGTTGGAGCCGACGTTGAAGAAACTCGACCCCAGTATTCCTGAGGTGAAGGCGCTGTTGAATTTCTCCGACCATATAGAAACCCTGTCACAGTTGGAGAACAGAACGGATACCCCAGAAGTGGAGGAGGTACAGGTACAAGCATTCAGTGAGGAGTTGGTAGACCAGATACGTGACAAAGTGAAGGGTGGTGTGAACATCGTGGTGAACGTACCGAAGATGAGTGCCAACTTCAACAAGGAATATGTCTCACACATCCTCTCGCATCTGCTGAAGAATGCAGCGGAGTATACCCCCGACAACGGAAAAATCACGCTGGAGTTCAAGAAGCGCAGTGCCCATTCCTACCAGTTCTTGGTAGCAGACACTGGTGAGGGTATTCCTGAAGAGAAGCGCGAAGACATCTTCAAGCCCTTCCGTGAGATTCGCGACCTTACCACTGGTGACGGTCTCGGACTGCCTACCTGTAAGCAGATGGCACTGAAGATGAAGGGTGACCTAGAGGTTGACCCGGAATATACGAAGGGAACACGTTTCCTGCTTGACTTACAAGCATAAATCAAACACGATAACGACGACATAATTCAGCGAAGAGCGGGTTCTGGCAAAGGACTCGCTCTTCTCCTGTCATCAGCAACTGCTTACGGGCACGTGTCATCGCGACATTCAGTTTGCGGTCGATGGTCTTGTCATCCTCTTCAAAACAGTTGGCGGTGAGGAAATCCAGTTGATAGGGTTTCCGAACGGTGAAGCAATAGATGATGACATCACGCTGACTACCCTGATAACGCTCGACGGTATCGATGGAGATATCCAACAGGACAGGGATATCCAACGCCTCTATCTCTTGTCGTATCATGGCTATCTGATTGCGATAAGGTACGATGACACCCACCGTACGGGCAGCATCGAAGTGTTTGCCATACTGGCGATAGATGCGATGTAACAAGTCGGCCGTCATCTTCGCCTCGTAGGGATTGACTTTGTCGGAGATGCTAGTAACGCTAGTAGCACTAGTAGTTCTAGTATCTCTAGTAGTTCTAGTATCGCTAGGGAAGAAGATGACGCGGCGTTGTTTCAGCAGGTCGTCCAACTTATCTTTGGAGGGTTGTGTGTAGTTGAGTTGCTGTTCTTCCTGATGAGGACAAGGTACAGGTTGCAACTGCTCCTTGGCATAGAACATCTCGTTGGGGAAGGCAGCGATATCTGGATGCATACGTCCCTGACGCTGTAGGATGGCGGTAAAGGCAGTGCGCCCCGCTTCTCTTTCGACACGTAACAAGCGCTCAAATAACGACAA
The DNA here is from genome assembly GCA_902800585.1 of uncultured Prevotellaceae bacterium. GTDB lineage: Bacteria > Bacteroidota > Bacteroidia > Bacteroidales > Bacteroidaceae > Prevotella. The sequence continues at coordinate 8,855 of CADCEW010000024.1, read as the reverse complement.
CCGACAAGCAGACAGGCGTGGGTCGTCGTCAGGTTGTTGAACGACGGCAGGTAGTTGTTTGTGGTCGCCAATCAGGATGAAACGGTCTATCTGCGGTGAGGAAAGGAGTCCGATAATATTCGGTTCGAGTATCTGTGATGCCTCATCGACGATACATAACGAGAAGTGTTTCAGTTGGAAGAGATAAGGTCTTGACAGCATCGTGGATGTCGTGCTGACTACCACCTTCGTATCCATCATCATCTGGCGTATCTTATCCAAACGGGGATGCTCACCGATTGCCCTATCCAACAGATGGTCGGCAAAACGAGGGTCGCAAGAGGTCTCACTTCCCAAGCGCAGATAGTCAATACTCGCATCTGTCAGCATCGCACATATCTCATCCACCGCCCGATTCGTGTAGGACATGAGGAGAGTTGATAATTGACAATTGACAGTTGACAATTCTTCTTCTACGAGGAAGCGAAGGGCCATGGAGGTTTTGCCTGTGCCTGGAGGGCCCTGCAGGATGAAATAATCACGGGCCTGTTTTGCTTTCAGCAGAATGTCATCATAATGTGGATGATAGGAACGGGAGAGTTGGAGGGACTTGTCACAACGGGGTGCTTGCTCACCTACGAGCAAGGCACGCCGCTCAGGGGAAGCCATACAGAAAGCCTGTAAGGAACGAATAGATGCGGTAGTGCCCCGATCGGAGAACGAAGGCTCGATAGCATACGTCGTATCCGCAAAGACCTCTGGATTCTGTTGTCCGTCATTCAAGCGGACGATGACTTCATGATCCGTCAACTGCTCAATGACACCTTTAAATAATATCGCGGCACACACGTTAGGCTCTCCCTCATAGGCATAGACACACACCGTGTCGTTACGACGGAAGTTCGGAAGGAAGTCATCTTCCATGTCAGGTATCGAGAAAGTCAGGCGGTCGAAACCGTTGTATGTGGATGACTGCTCCTTATGAAGCATACGAAGCCCGTATAAGATACTGCCCGTATCCCTTTTCTCCGTCAGCGGCATGTTCCACAGGTTAGCCACGGCACCGCCTTGTCCTTCCTGCGTACCTACCTTCTGTGCCAACTGTTCCCGATGGACAAAGAACAGCATTCGCTCGACATACGCCCGTTCTGTGTCAGAGAGTGTCTTCTGCACCTCTATCTGAGGCATGATACTTCCTATCCCCTCCTGTGCCATCTTGAACTCCTGTGCCACTATCTGGTTACGCAGACGAATGGCCTCATGGAAGAGTTTCTGGTAGTAGTTGACGACCAACAAACCCTGTTTGGCAGGATAACGTGAATAAAGCAATCGGATATCCACCTTATCGGCAGGGAGGTGGAAGTTATAGCGCAGGACGCCATAGTATAGCAACAGTTGGACATAGTGCGCCTCGGCATAGAGATGAGAGGCAATAGGCGTGGGGTTAGCGGAATGCTCCAAGTTCCAGTTCTTTCCTGACTTCTGCTCCACCAACAAGTGCTTGTCACTCGTCATCAAATCGACACGCCCCTGCAACCCTAAGTTCTCACAAACGAAAGAAGGCTCAAGGAGCGCTTGGCTTTTAGTCTTTGGCTGTTGGCTTTCGAGGAGTTCGGTAACTGCCTCCTTGATATTCTCCACCTGCCGATAAGCATCCTCCTTGAACTGCTGGGGATTGAATGTCGGACACGTACAAAACTGCAAAACCTGTTCGCGGAACGAGTGACGGATGGTGTCGTTGATTTGGAAGTCCGTTTGGTTGATGATATCATCCAAGGCAGCCCCCGCAAAGTTACCTAACAGGATAGGCTGTGTATTGGCTTGCGGCTTGAAACGTCCTAAGGTATAGGTGATGGGCAGATGCTCCTTGTTAGAGAAACATGCGGCGAGGGAAGAGATATCCACGAGGAAGTCAGGCTCTACCACGATAAGTTTGGGTTGGATGGTCTGTCCTTCCCGATGACACTCCAACAGATTGAGTTGCATACCCTCTGTCAACAAAGGACGCAGCGTCTCATCATCTGTCTTGATACACACACTCCCTTCATCTGTCGTCGCATAGATAAACTCATTGTCCCAATAAGACACCACGCAGCGGACATACTGTTGATTGATGCGCAGCGTGAGATTCGTAGGACGCCCCATGGTCGGAATACGCGTCACCAACTCATGCGGAATATCCTCTGAGAAGACGGCAGAGATAAAGAGGGCAAGGGCACGCACGTCATAACGGAGATCGTCACGCGTCAACACACTGTCTCGTCTGTTCGAATGACGCCGCATGGTCTGAATAGCAATACGGTCAGCCACGCCCACACCTGCTTTCTTACACAGATAGTCCGTCTGTGCCATCAGGTTACCGAAACCTTGTCCACTGCCTTTTAATGCCTCCGCACAAGCCAGCACCAGTGTCTCATGCATATAGCGCAGCACCGTGGCAGAAGGCTGAGCCTTCACAATCTCCACACAGCGGTCAAAGAGTTCCGTTACTTTCATGATGACAAAGGTACGAAATTAAATTGAGAATTGAAAGTTGAAAATTGAAAATTATTTCGTATCTTTGTCGCACAAAAACTAAAAACAAGAGATGATGGAGAAATTTATTGCGGACGAGCATCGATATGAGAATGGGATGCAGTATGAGCGTTGTGGACGCTCTGGTGTGTTATTGCCTAAGGTGTCGTTAGGTATGTGGCATAATTTCGGCAGTGTAGACCCCTATGACCGAAGTCGTCAGATTGTGCGTTATGCCTTTGACCATGGTATCACGCATCTGGACCTTGCCAACAACTACGGACCTGTCTATGGCTCAGCAGAGGAGACTTTAGGACGTATCATGGACGATGACCTGCGTCCCTATCGTGACGAGTTATTTATCTCTACCAAGGCTGGCTATGACATGTGGCCTGGTCCCTATGGTGACTGGGGCTCTAGGAAATACCTGATGGCATCGCTTGACCAGAGTCTGCGCAGAATGCGCTTGGACTATGTCGACCTATTCTATAGCCATCGCTACGACCCTGATACGCCTTTGGAGGAGACGTTGCAGGCGATGGTGGATATCGTTCGTGCGGGCAAGGCGCTCTATGTCGGTATCTCCAACTGGCCTTTGGAGGCGCTTCGTTTTGGTATCGACTATCTGAAGCGACACGATACGCCCTTGCTCATCTATCAAGGAAAGCTGAATATGCTGGACCAGACACCTATCGAGGAAGGTATCCTTGACTGTTGTTATGAGGCAGGCGTGGGGTTCATCGCCTTCTCACCCCTTGCCCAAGGTATGCTGACCGACCGTTATCTGAATGGTATTCCCAAGGACTCCCGTATGTCAAAAGGGAAGTTCCTCCGAGAAGAGATGCTGACACCTGAACTGTTACAACAACTGCGCCAATGGAACGAGGAGGCGCAAAAGAAAGGCGAGAGCCTCGCTGAGATGGCACTCGCCTGGATATTAAAACAGAAAGGAGTGACGTCTGTGCTCGTGGGAGCCAGTTCTACGGAACAACTGGCACGCAACCTCCAAGGTATCAAGGCACAGGCTCCTGATCAATGACCTATTCTACTCTTGACTCCATCTCGTTACGCAGTCCCTTCATGCCGGTCAGATAACACTTGGCAGAGCCGAAAGACAGGAAGAGGTCAAGGCGTACGGGCAGATGATTCTTGTCGTCAGTGACGAAGAAACGGATGAGTTCTTTGTTCTTGCCGTCTTCACGCTCGATAAACGAGAATGTGAGGCAACGGAACTTCATCTTGCTGTTACGCATCTTGATGGTGGTCTTTCCAGTAAATTTCAACCAAGAGTTGGACAGACGACGCGCATCACTGATAGGCATGGGGATATTCTCACCGACTTTCAGTTTCGAGACATCGAAATTACGGGCACGAAGGAAGATGCTCATCATGTCATAGATACAGTTCTTATACTCTGCATCCTTCCAGTGTACCTCGCCGTCATGGTCTATACGATGCATCCTCAGATGACAATTGCCTCTGGGATAGGTGTACCATAACTCATCGACATAGTAACGGTCTCCCTCGCGGGCACCTTTACGGAAATACAAAGGAGCGATATCCAAGTCGGTATAGCACAACAGCGTGTCGCGCATCATGAAATAACCGTCGAGACGGCTATTACCTCGGGTAATCAGACTGGAACGGTAAGCTGGCTTGCCGTCACGGGTAGACTGTATGATAGACATAGATGCCGTACCAACCTTCATCCATACGAACTTCCAATTGAAGTAGAGGTCATAGGAAAGATACTCACCCGACTTGAACGCAGTGTTCTCGATGCCACACTGTGCATGGGCAGTCATCATACCGCATGATGCGATGATGATCAATAAAAATCGTTTCATCATATTCTATTCTTTTACTTTCTTGACATATTCTATTCCTAACTCGCGAGCACGATCTGCATTACGATTACGTAACTTTGCCTGTTCCTTGTCAGGTTTCTGTTTGGTGATTTCAGTAGGTTTCTGTCGTGTACGTGGCGTACTGGTCAGATTCCAAGACAGGGTGACATCAAATTTCGCCTTACACTCAATCTTCTGAGGATAATAATACATCTCCTCTGCCTGTAAGTCTTTATCATAGTCACCAGTATCCCATACACCATTACCATTACGATCGACAAAGGCACGCGCGTAATAGATGGCGGGATTGATATAGAAAAACTCCGCTTGCGCATTGGTGGCACGTACCCTCTTGATAGGCCTATCACCCTTGTCCAACAGTTCCACTATCACTGTCGTGTCACTGACACCACTCAGTTGGAACAATAGGGTAGCATATTCGTCTAAGGCTTTCACTTTGATACCCTGCTTATACGCTGCCGAGGCAACGCCATAGATGTCCACAAAAGCAGCAGAATCGATTTCCAGACTATATTCCGTATCGGGTCGCCACTCTGCTACGAAATCATAGGTACGTAACGAAGACTCTTGCCGATAGAACTCAAAGGGCGTACGATACCATAGAGAGTCTATCTTTGTATAGAGATGGATAGCAGATGTGTCACATTTCGCCAAAGGTGACGGCATCACAAAATTCACACGGAAATCAGGATCCATCGATGCTTTCACGATATATTGTACAGCCAGAGGCACAGGAGGCATGATACTATCATATTCTTCTCCGCGCTTCTTCTGTTTCTCCTGTTTCTTTGTCCATTCCTCTATCACCTTCTTACGTTCCTTCTGTCGCTTCTCATAACTGGTCTTGGCAAGCACATCCACCGTATCTACCTGTGTGACGAGGACTCCTGCGGAATCAGTCATCAAGTAACTCAGTTCCATTTCCAGTGTGTCCCGATTGACAAGCATTGTATCACGCAACCAATAGGTCAGCGTGTCTTTTTTCTCATTCGCTTCCAAGATGAACGCATCCTTCTCATCAAAGTTCAGACCTCTAATCTGAGGCAGTTGGGGATTCCCGTAACTGAAATAGAGGGTGAAGCGATCAGCATTCGTGCGCTCTGGCTGTTTGATAAGATAACGGTCTGTCTGTATCTCCTGAAAGGCGAGCAATACAATATCATCGGGATAGAAATGCGTATAAGGCACTCGTATGATATTATCGATATGTAAAGTGTCTTTCCAGATAGTATCCTGTCGGATGTCCGGTTTCGACGAAGGCTGATAGGTCTGGTGCGAGAAAGCAATCATCTCGCTCTTTTGGTTGAAGATATAATCACCATCGGCATCCTGTAAGGCATAGACACGATACTCACCAGGAGCGACGCCCTTGATGACAAAGCGACCTCGACCATCGGTGCGTGCCACACGAAGCAATGGTTTCGTCTTGAAAGCAGAATCACTCAAGTCATCATAGAGACCGACAAGTATGCCTTTGACAGGTTCGAGGTTGGAGGCATCTAACACATTACCAGCCACCTCACAGGTATCTATCTGTTCGCCTGTAGAGAAAGTGAAGGTATAGTTACCTAAGGGATTACCCTCGTTATTATCGCTGATGGCATCACTGAAATCGATGGTGTAGGTTGTATTGGGTTTCAGCGTGTCTTTAAGTTCCACTACAATCTTCTTACCTGCTCCTTTAATCTCAGGCATCTCCAACTGAGGCGGTGACACGATGACTTTCTGTGTGACATCTGCAAGTTTGATATACTCGTCAAACTGGATGGTGATTTTCTTGGTCGTCACATTCGTAGCCTGGTCTTCAGGAGTAGAGCCGAGAATGCGTGGTGGGTCATCGTCATACCATCCGCCATCGGGTTGTCCCATACGGGCACAACCTGCAATGATTGTTGCAATGATAAAATGAAAAAATGTAATAATTAATATATTTCCTTTTCTCTTCATCATTTTTGCATTTTATGATTATTGCATTTTTACATTGAGCGAAAGCAATTGCTCGATATGCTCACGAGTGTTACTCAGGCGTGGTACCTTATTTTGTCCACCTAACTTACCCCGTAGTTTCAACCAGTCGTTAAACAACCCCGTCTTCGCAGGAATAATCTCTAGATGCTGCAAGGTGATGTCCTTATAGCGTTTTGCCTCATAGTCACTATTTATCTCCTGTAACTTCTTGTCTAACAGGTCAGAGAACAGTTGTAAATCGGCAGGAGCCTTTGAGAATTCGATGAGCCATTGGTGGCGACACTTCGCATTGGCATCCATAAACACAGGAGCCGCCGTATATTCCAACACCTCTGCACCTGTCTGCTGACAAGCATAGGCAAGTCCCTGTTCGGCATTATCCACAATGAGTTCCTCACCAAAGGCATTGATAAAACTCTTCGTACGTCCTGTGATAACAAACTTATAAGGATTCGTGGAAGTGAAACGGATGGTGTCACCAATCATATAACGCCACAAACCACATGACGTAGAGATGAGCATGGCATAGTTCTTGTCTTTTTCAACAGCCCAAAGAGGAACAATCGTGTCGGTGCCCATCTCCTGAAACTCATAGAACACGCCATAATCCAACATCAACAGCATCGCCTTGTCGGTAGGATCATCTTGTAAGCCGAAGAAACCTTCCGAGGCATTATACGTCTCCATATAATGCATATTAGGCGAGGTTATCAGTTGCTCGTATTGTTTGCGATAGGGTGTGAAGGCCACACCGCCGTGGAAGAACACCTCTATGTTGGGCCATACCTCTTCCAGGTGTGTCTTCCCTGTTATTTCCATCATACAGTTCAGTACAGACAACATCCACGAGGGTACTCCAGAAATATTCGTCACATTCTTGTTCATGGCCTCATTGGCAATACGCTCACGCTTGATTTCGAAGTCGCTCAATAAGGCCGTTGACTTCTTCGGAACCCTCACCATGTTCGCCAACGGATTGATATTCTCAATGAGGATAGCACTGAGGTCTCCCACCAACGAATGAGGCAAGTTATAGTTGGGGGAGTGACTGCCGCCTAATATCAAGGCACGACCGTCAAATAAACGTGACTTCGGATTGTTTCTTAGATAAAGGGCTACAGAGTCGTAACCACCAGCATAGTGTATCTTCTGTAAACCTTCTGCACTGACAGGAATGAACTTCGATTTGTCATTGGTTGTTCCTGAGGACTTCGCATACCACTGCACACGTCCTTTCCACAACACATCTGACTCTCCGTGACGCATACGGTCAATATGTCCTTTAAGTTCCTCATACGTATTGACAGGACAATGTTTCGCAAATGCATCATAGCCTTTCATGGCGGAAAAAGCGTATTTGCGACCATATTCCGTATCCTTTGCTGATTGCAACAAGTGATTCAATACCTTCCGTTGCATCAACTCACCTTCCGTCTGGTATTTTTCCAGTGCCCTCATGCGAGGCACGAATATATGTCTTACTAAACTTGTAATGCTCATTGTTCTGTATTTGTACAAAGTGCAAAGGCGGCTTCCTCGGCTTCGGCTATAATCTCCTCGCGGCTTTTCTCGCGGGGCGTTGCCGTAATATCGTCTAAAGAAAACTCGTCATGATGAAGTTGCGTGTCGAGCGTTGAAGGCTGCGTGTCTTCTTGATGGGCTATCGGTTGTTCTTCGTTGACATCCTGTTGTTGTAACTTATCCACATCAGGGGCAACCATCACAGGTTCTTCCTCCATCTTCGTACGCTCCGACTTTGCCGCAAAGATTTTATCAATAAACTGAGGTTCACGACGCAGGCGTTGTAATGTCTCCTTAGAAGCTATCTGTTGACTTTCTTTTTTGCTGTAGCCTTTACCAAGACAACCTTCCACGCCCTCAATGATTACCTGATAGGTGAAGACTGGACTGTTATTATCTTCTGTTGTTTTTCCCAACTCCTTGAACTCCATGTCAACTTTGTTCTTCTGACTCCACTCCAACAATTTTGACTTGAAGTTGACTTCCTTATAGGCCACCTTATCAATATTAATCAATTGCTTCAGGATACGCTTCTTCATGAAACGCATACATGCCTCATAGCCACGATCCAGATAGATAGCACCCACTAAAGCCTCAAAGGCATTTCCATTCATATAACTGTTATGTGAAGTGGAATGTCCTGACGATTTGATGAGTTGTGGAATACCCATCTCCTGTGCTAACTTTCCTAATGTGTTACGACTGACGAGTTTGGAACGGGTGTTTGTCAAGAAACCCTCACGCTTACCCTCGAAATGACGGAAGACAATATCGCCCACGACAGCATCAAGGATAGCATCACCCAAGAACTCCAAGCGCTCGTTATTCTGCGGACGCCCTTTCTCGTTGCGCTGCCTGACACTCTTGTGCATCAGTGCCTGCTTGTATAACTGGATATTACGGGGATAGAAACCCAGGATATTGTATAAAGAAGAATAAAGCTCCTTCTCCTTGCGGAAAGGGAGCCTTATTCTATCGAGAAAATTCGAGTTATTCAGCATACTT
>CADCEW010000023.1 GCA_902800585.1 uncultured Prevotellaceae bacterium | reverse complement strand
TGCTCTGCAGGAATCTTGTCGCCAATCTCCTTCAACTGATTCTCCGTCTGGAAAATCATAGAGTCAGCCTGATTCAGCTTATCAACGCGCTCGCGCTCCTTCTTATCGTTCTCTGCATTCTGCTCAGCCTCAGCCTTCATGCGGTTAATCTCATCCTGAGACAGACCAGACGAAGCCTCGATGCGGATAGCCTGCTCCTTACCTGTAGCCTTATCCTTGGCAGAAACCTTGAGGATACCGTTGGCATCGATATCGAAGGTGACCTCAATCTGAGGAATACCACGACGTGCAGGAGCGATACCTGTGAGGTTGAACTGTCCGATAGATTTGTTCTGTGCAGCCATAGGACGCTCACCCTGCAGTACATGGATGGTCACCTCTGTCTGATTGTCAGCGGCAGTAGAGAACACCTCGCTCTTCTTGCAAGGAATGGTCGTGTTAGCCTCAATCAGTTTGGTCATCACACCACCCATGGTCTCAATACCCAAAGTCAATGGAGTAACATCGAGCAATACGATATCGCCTACACCACCCTCCTTATTCAGGATAGCACCCTGGATAGAAGCACCAACGGCAACCACCTCGTCAGGGTTCACACCCTTTGAAGGCTCTTTACCGAAGTAGTTCTTCACAAGTTCCTGAACAGCAGGGATACGGCTAGAGCCACCAACGAGGATGACCTCATCAATATCTGAAGTACTCAGTTTGGCATCAGCGATAGCCTTCTGGCAGGGAGCCAGACAAGCCTGAATCAGGTCGTGAGCCAACTGCTCGAACTTGGCACGTGTAAGAGTCTTCACCAAGTGCTTAGGTACACCACCCACTGGCATGATGTAAGGAAGGTTGATCTCTGTAGAAGTGCTGGAAGACAACTCAATCTTAGCCTTCTCGGCAGCCTCCTTCAAACGCTGCATAGCCATTGGATCAGCCTTCAGGTCAGCACCCTCGTCGTTCTTGAACTCCTGAACGAGCCAGTCAATGATGACCTGGTCAAAATCGTCACCACCAAGGTGTGTATCACCATTGGTAGAGAGTACTTCAAACACACCACCGCCAAACTCCAGGATAGAGATATCGAACGTACCACCACCAAGGTCGAAGACAGCAATCTTCATGTCCTTGTTAGCCTTGTCGACACCATAGGCCAGCGCAGCGGCCGTCGGCTCGTTGACGATACGACGTACATTCAGACCTGCGATCTGTCCAGCCTCCTTAGTAGCCTGACGCTGAGAGTCAGAGAAGTAGGCAGGAACGGTGATAACGGCATCCGTCACCTCTTGTCCAAGATAGTCCTCGGCTGTCTTCTTCATCTTCTGCAGTACCATCGCAGAAATCTCCTGCGGAGTGTACTTACGACCATCGATATCCACACGAGGATAACCGCCCTCGTTGACAACAGAATATGGTACGCTGCCAGTTCTCACCCATGAAGCGTTTAATAGAATAAACGGTCTTCTTCGGGTTCGTGATAGCCTGACGCTTGGCAGGATCACCAATCTTTCGCTCACCATTCTCCACAAAACCAACGACTGAAGGTGTTGTACGCTTACCCTCACTGTTGGCAATTACTACTGGTTCGTTACCTTCGAATACGGCAACGCAACTGTTAGTAGTTCCTAAGTCGATTCCAATAATTTTTCCCATAATTGTATCTATTTTAATTGTTAATATGCATGATTTGTCAACGATTTTATAGCAAAGCATGTGCCAAAAACAAAAAAAATGAAGAAAAATGACGGTTTGTCACGTCATTTTGGCACAAGTATCAAAAATTATTTATATCTTTGCACTCGTATTACGTAATAACCAACATTAGATATATCTATGAAGAAACTAATTGTTTTGGCAGGTATGGCTTTTGCCGCAAGCACCGCAATGGCTCAGAGTGCCGACTCCTACATCGTCAAGACGAAGGGAGTAAAGAAGACTGAGGCCAAGGCTAATGTCAAAAAGGACGCCCAGACCGATGAACAAACAGGTACTGACTTTGTCAGCCAGAACTTCCGTTACTATAGTCTGTGCGACTGGCAGGACGGTATGAGATTCATGGTGATACCCGAGAAGTATGACCTTGTCGTCAACACTTTCCGTGACGCAGGTACTGGCAAGGAGGTATCCAGTGGCAAACTGCGCCACAAGATTATGGTTTACAACAATCATTCTGTGGGGGAGAACGGAAGGGCAAGAATGAACTTCACCTGTGAGGAGGACAACAAGAGATATTATTTTGAACTTCCTAACGGAGAATTCGAGGACTATTGCTTCTCCAAGAAAGGTGTCCCCACCCTTGCCTATCTGGGTGACGTGGATATCGCCCGTGAGAAACTGATGGGACAATCACTGATTACCCGTGGTACCGACTACTGCGTAGACACTGACTATGACACTGACGCTTATGATAATGTCAAGGTAGAGAAGAACATGGAGGTCAAGGTTGTGGCCGTTGGTGTAGGAACACGTTCCTTCCCTGTGAAGATTATCGTTGCTGACAAGAGAGGTAATGAGTTCTTCCAGGATGTCGCTATCAGTAAGACCAACAGTGGTATGCGCGATGACGAGTTTGATCTTGACAATGCGAAGCACGCCTTCTACGGCTCTTTCGATGTCATCACAGCACAAACCAAGGTCTCTACCGACTATGCGCAGTATATGGGTAAGACCATCTACTCGAAATATGCTACCAGCATGACTACCAAGGGTGGTGGTAAAGACAACCGTGTCGTTAAGGTTCCGAAGTTGACGGAGTTCCGTATCGACGGCATGGCACCTATCCGTAACAGCGACTATGTCACTTTGACACTGACAGAGACAGAGACAGGTCGTATCTACTCGAAGGATGTCACCTTCACCAATGATAATGTAACAGGTGAAAACGAAGACTACTTCGGCAATCTGTTCGGCTTCGGCGAGGGTAAGATGAGAAATACTTCAGCTGCTACTCGTACGATGATTCGTGAGGGACGTGTCGGCGTCGGCATGACTGAGGAAGAGGTTGAGATGGCTGTTGGTGAGCCTGACAGAAAGGAAGACCTGCCTAATGGACGCTATCAGTGGATTTACAAGCGCACGAAGTCTTGGTTGGTTATTGAGTTCAGCAAGAGCGGTAAGGTGGTAGGCTACAAGACTCCACGTAGAAACGAATCATCTTCCAACCCTTCTACTGAAAAGCAGAAGACAGAAGAAGAACATTTCATAGGTGGTGCTGCAACAACTACGCGTGCAGCAGCCATGCGTGCAGCTGAGACCCGTGCTTCAAGTGCCCGTACTGCAAGTCAGCGTTCTTCATATAGCACAACAGGTTCAGGTCGCTAAGACACGCATACGATAACTATACAAAGAGAGGCTGCATTTGCAGCCTCTCTTACTTTTTACTTATCGGCAATTGCCTGCATAATTTTCGATTCAAGTTCCTCACAGAGTTCTGGATTATCCGTAAGCAACTGTTTGGTTGCATCACGTCCCTGTGCGAGTTTGGAGCCTTCATAACTGAACCACGAGCCACTCTTCTGGATGATGCCATACTCTACGCCGAGGTCGATGATCTCACCAATCTTCGAGATACCCTCACCGAAGGTAATCTCAAACTCTGCCTTGCGGAAAGGAGGTGCCACTTTGTTCTTCACTACTTTCACACGGACTTGGTTGCCAATCACCTGATCACCATCCTTGATACCTGTCACCTTACGGATGTCCAGACGGACTGAGGCATAGAACTTCAGGGCATTACCACCTGTTGTTGTCTCAGGATTACCAAACATCACACCAATCTTCTCACGCAATTGGTTGATAAAGATACAAGTGGTATTCGTCTTTGCAATCGTCGCTGTCAGTTTACGCAAAGCCTGACTCATCAGACGGGCATGCAGACCAACAGCCGAGTCACCCATATCACCCTCTATCTCCTTCTTAGGAGTCAGGGCGGCCACGGAGTCAACAACGAGAATGTCTATCGCAGAAGAGCGAATCAACTGGTCGGCAATCTCCAAAGCCTGTTCTCCATTGTCAGGCTGCGATATCCACAGGTTGTCAATATCCACACCCAACTTCTGTGCATAGAAGCGGTCGAAAGCATGCTCCGCATCAATGAAAGCTGCAATACCGCCAGCTTTCTGTGCCTCTGCAATAGCATGGATGGCAAGTGTTGTCTTACCAGATGACTCAGGACCATATATCTCGATGATACGTCCTTTGGGATAACCTCCCACACCAAGTGCGGCATTCAATCCAATACTTCCCGTTGGGATAACTTCTACGTTCTCGATTTGCTCATCTCCCATTCGCATGATACTGCCCTTGCCGAAGTCTTTCTCAATCTTCGACATGGCAGCTTGCAGGGCTTTCAGTTTCTCCTGCTGAGGGTTCATAGCCGTACCCTCTTCCATTTCTTTCTTTGCCATAGTTTTTGTATTTATTCTGAATTTTCTGAATATTCTGATGATTATAGTTCAAGGTCACCATCATGAATCTCATGCCAGGGAAGTCCCTGTTTGTTGAGTTGTTCCATAAATGGATCGGGATCGAATTCCTCTACATTGAACACGCCCGGTTTGCGCCACAATCCTTTACAGAACATCATAGCGCCAATCATGGCAGGAACACCCGTAGTGTATGAAACACCCTGCATCCCCGTCTCCTCATAGGCGGCACGATGTGAGCAGTTGTTATAGATATAATAGGTATGTTCCTTGCCATCCTTACCGATACCACGGATGCGACAACCGATACTTGTCTCGCCCTCATAGTTCTCACCCAGATCTTGCGGATTAGGCAATACTGCTTTCAGGAACTGCAAGGGAACGATCTTAACTTTAGCTACACCACTTCCATCAGCCAGCGGAGCCTCATACTCCACTTCGTCAATACGGCTCATGCCGATATTCTGAATCACTTCAAGGTGCTTCAAGTACTGTTGCCCAAACGTCATCCAGAAACGCGCACGCTTAATAGTAGGATAATTGATGACCAGCGACTCAATCTCTTCATGATGCAACAGATAACTGTCACGTGGTCCGATATTCGGATAAGTCAGATCCTTATGAATCTCAAGCGGTTCCGTCTCCACCCATTTTCCATCTTCCCAATAGAGTCCTTTCTGGGTAATCTCACGGATATTAATCTCTGGATTGAAGTTCGTGGCAAATGCCTTATGATGGTCACCTGCGTTACAGTCGACAATATCCAGGTATCGTATCTCGTTAAAGTGATGCTTGGCAGCATAAGCTGTATAGATACTGGTTACACCCGGATCAAAGCCACATCCGAGAATTGCCGTCAAACCTGCCTTCTCGAAACGCTCACGATAAGCCCACTGCCATGAATATTCAAAATGAGCCTCATCCTTCGGCTCGTAATTGGCAGTGTCCAAATAACTGCACCCACAGGCAAGACACGCTTCCATGATAGTCAGATCTTGATAGGGCAAAGCGAGGTTGATAACCAGTTCCGGCTTATAACTACTAAAGAGTGCCTTCAACTGCTCCACATCGTCTGCATCAACCTGTGCTGTCTTAATTGGCATATTATAACCTTTCTGATGAATCGCATCCACAATCGCATCACACTTTGCCTTACGGCGTGATGCAATCATAAACTCTGTGAATACATCCGCATTCTGGGCTATCTTGAACGCGGCAACGGTGGCAACACCACCAGCACCAATCATTAATACTTTTCCCATTGTTCTTTTCTCTTCTTTGATAATTTGTTGTACAGAACTCTTTTGTTTTACAATCCAAAAGTCGCGGAAGGCATCTGACTGTTCCGCTGTCTTATTGGAAACAATGCCCTCGTCAAAATCTCTGTCAAGTCTAAATTCTTTTCCCATAACAAATTATTTGATTTCATCAGCATGGATACCCAATGCCGCCATTAGTGAATAGCCTAATATCTCCTGACGATAATTGCCTCCTTCCATCGGTTGCATGGCGAAGACAGTGATACGCTTCTCGTCGTCCACATGACGGAGTCCCTCGCGTACCTTATTATATATATGGTCGGCATCTGGAACCACCATTACCCTTTTCACATCGCCACTATTACAGATAACCTGCATAGAGTCGACAAACAAGTCTTCTGCCGTTACCATCTCCTCCACAGGGACGCAACTAATCTGGAACTCCCCCAAGGCACCAGAGAATGCTTTCCCGTCTAAGTCTGTAAACAAACCGGGCTGAAAATTGTCCATTTGCTTTTTCTGGTAGATGAGAACGACTTGGGTCTGATGGGCAGAATGAGTGTCATCAAGAGGTTTTAATCCTCCGTCAAGAGCCACACACTCCAACCATTTAGCCATATCTGCTTGCGGAATACGACGACCTATCATACGTTCAAAGTTCACTATCAGGTCAAATGCAACTTTGTCGACGTAATCAGCGTCGACAAGGATGATGTTTTCTTTCCATTCCGTCTTATTCAGTATGCTTTCGTTCATACGGTACAAAAGTACTAAAAAACAAACGAAATGACGAGAGTTTAACATCAAAAAGTGTTAAACTGTTATTTCCCCGGAACCATAGCAACGATGATGTGCCTCATCATACAAAACACAGAACTGTCCCGGTGCTACTCCATGAATCGGTTTATCGGAATGAACGATATATGCCCCACCCTCCTCTGCTTCCAATATGGCATGATGAAACTCTGGGGTATGACGAATCTTGAAACAAATATCCTTGGTGTCGATAGGAGCCGTCAGCAAATGAAGGTCGTGGATTCTGAACTCCTGCTTGTATGCTGTCTGTGGATCATAGCCTTTGCTGACGTACAGGATATTCTGCTGCATGTCTTTCTTCACGACAAACCACGGACCACCACCAAAGCCCAGACCGTGACGCTGTCCGATAGTGTGGAACCAAAGTCCTTTATGCTTCCCAATTCTCTTACCTGTCTCTAATTCCAACACATCGCCAGGTTGTTCTCCCAAGTAACGTCGGATATAATCGTTATAGTTAATCTTCCCCAAGAAACAGATACCCTGTGAGTCCTTGCGCTTGGCATTTACCAGATGTTCAAGCTCTGCTATCTCACGTACTTCCTCTTTCATCATGTGCCCGATAGGGAATAAAGCCTTCCGCAATTGCCAGTCGTATATCTGCGCAAGGAAGTCGGTCTGGTCTTTTACGGGATCAGGACTGGTGCATAGCCATTTCCTACCCCATTCATCTATCTCCGTCTGGGCATAGTGACCTGTGGCGATAAGGTCGTAGTCATGTCCTCGTTTCTCATCGAACGCACCAAACTTAATAAGACGGTTGCACATCACGTCAGGATTAGGCGTATAACCAGACTTAACTTTCTCCATGGTATATGCAGTCACCTGATTCCAGTATTCCTGATGACAATCAACGACTTCCAACCGACAGCCATATTTGTGACTGACAGCAGTTGCCATTTCCATATCTTCTTCCGACGAACAGTCCCATTCCTCATGCTGGTCAGGACCTATCTTAATATAGAAACAATCAGGACACAAGCCCTGTCGTACCAACTCATATAGTACCACAGAACTGTCTACTCCACCAGAAAGAAGTACGGCAATCTTCTTGTCATTTAGATTCTCCACGAGTGCAAAGGTACTAAAAAATATTAAAATTACAAGCAAATTTATTGCTATTTCAAAAAGAGTACATATCTTTGCGATATCAAATTGATATCATTTTTAAACTTACTATTATGAATACAGAGAAAAAATTCAACGGAACAGTCTTGAACGGCTTTGTGATGCTGTTTGTGACATTGGCACTATTTATTACCTCTATCATAGGGATTGTCTATGCCATTATACAACTTGACACTTCTGGCGGCGAATGTGGCGGCTGGCTATTGGGAGGCAGTATCCTTTTGATATTAATCACCATCATCTGCATGTGCAGTTTCCTGCAATTGGAACCCAATGAGGCAAGAGTCATCACATGGTTTGGCAAGTATAGCGGAACATTCTGTGAGACAGGTTTCTACTGGATTAATCCTTTCTACGGAACAAAGAAGGTCAGTCTGCGTGCCCGTAACCTGGATGCAGAACCTATTAAGGTGAATGACAAGACAGGTAATCCTATCATGATAGGACTGGTCTTGGTTTGGAAACTGAAAGACACTTACAAGGCATTGTTTGAGGTTGACACTCAGACCATGGCAGCCAGTCCTAATACGGTAGGCAGTGACACCAAAGGACTCATGAATGCCTTGGAGCGGTTTGTACGTGTGCAAGGGGATGCCGCTCTCCGTCAAGTGGCAGGACAATATGCCTACGACAATGACAATAACGAGCCTACCCTACGCTCTAATGCTGATGAAATCAACGAGCAGTTGGAACAGAAACTGGATGAGCGCCTCGCCTTAGCAGGTATTGAGGTGGTAGAGGCACGTATCAACTACCTCGCCTATGCTCCAGAAATTGCTGCTGTCATGCTACGCCGCCAACAGGCCGATGCCATCATCCAGGCTCGTGAGAAGATTGTAGAAGGAGCTGTCTCTATGGTGAAGATGGCGCTCGACAAGCTCTCGAAGGACGAGATTGTGGAACTCGACGATGACAAGAAGGCGGCTATGGTCAGTAACCTGCTTGTCGTGCTCTGTGGCGATGATAATGCGCAACCCGTAGTGAACACAGGAACACTGAACCATTAATCAATGGCTAAGAAGGAAAGTAAGAGTTTTATCCTACGCGTTGATGCTGACACCATGAATGCCATAGAGGCTTGGGCTGCGGATGAGTTCCGTAGCACCAATGGTCAGCTGCAGTGGATCATCACCGAGGCACTGCGGAAAGCCAAACGTCTGCCAAAAAAGAAAAAAGAAAGTAATAATGAAGAAACAGAAATTTAAAGTTGAGCGGAGCACTGAGGGCAACATCTTTGAACTCGCTTTCGTGCTGTTGGCCATTGTCATGTGGGTAACTATCATCATGTTCTACCATCAGGCTCCAGACATCATCCCCACCCACTTCGGACCGTCTGGTAATCCTGATGCTTTCGGATCCAAGACACGCATGTTTTTCCCTTGTATCATGATAACAGTCGTTGCCGCCTGTATGATGGCTGGAGCCTATTTCCCCCATACCATTAACCTCCCTGGCATCTGTCTCGCCAATGAGCGACAGGCAACATTATGCACCAGACTCATGCGTGTCTTAGGCATCATGTTTCTACTGTTAGCAGGGGCTGTTGCCTTGGACATGCTACGTGGTCACGTCTTGTTTGTACTGATAATGATTGCCGTCATGGTGTTGGTTTGTCCAGCTTTCATCTATTTTATCTATAAAAATAAATAATGAATTTAGCAAAGATTACCACCTATCTGGCGTATGTCGGATTGTTGTTTATAGTTCTGGAACTCATCGGTGGTCTGGTGATATATCATTCACCATATGGATTCAAGTATAGCGATTCGTTACGGTATATGCTTTATCTGGGTGTATTCCTGCAAGTGCCGGGATGGGTTTATAAATTATGGCATTACAAAGCCTACCAAGAAGAAAACAAGCACAGACTCATCGAATGGACCTTGTTGGTTGTCGTTGTGGTATTGTTTATGATATTCAAAGGTTAAATCAAAACTATAATTATGATAGAACTGAAGAATGAACAGCTGACCATCCGTGTCGCAGAAAAAGGAGCCGAACTCCAAAGTGTAAAAGACAGGAAGGGACGTGAGTATATGTGGCAGGCAGGTCCTGAGTGGCCTCGTCACTCCCCCATTCTGTTTCCCTTAGTATGCAGTGTCAATGACAACACCTATCGTGTGGATGGCAAAGAGTATCACTTGCCCCGTCATGGTTTTGCCCGCGATAGCGATTTTACATTGGTTTCAAAGACTCCTGAGAAGGTCACCTTCGCTCTGCACGACAATGAAGAGACACTGAAGATATATCCTTATCATTTCAACCTCGCCATCACCTATCGCCTGAAGGACAACAGAATCCATGTCATCTGGCATGTGGAGAACACCGACACTCAAGAGATTCACTTCCAGATAGGTGGACACCCCGCCTTCAATGTACCTGGCGGCAAACTGCAGGGAATCATCAAACTTGACAACGAGGAACCGATGGACGCGTTGAAGAGCTATGCCGACGGCAGTCATGATATGATGGAGGTACCTCTGGAGGCTGATATGGGTATCATGGAGATATCGAACAACTTCTTCCGTAACGATAGTGTGAAGATTCATAAGAGCCAGACCCGTAGAGCTATGCTGATAGACACCAATGGCGAGCCAGCAGTGACTGTCGACTATAAGACACCCGTCTGTGCCTTTTGGAGTCCCTACGACAAACAGGCTCCTTTCGTGTGTATCGAACCTTGGTATGGTATTGGTGACCCTCGTGGTTTCAATGGCGAGTTCAAAGACAAGCCACTGATGAACCATCTCCAGCCTGGAGCATCCTTTATGTCAAGATATACAATAACAATTGGATAAATTAAAAAAAATGAAAAAGTTATTATTTGTAATCGCCAGTCTCCTGCTGTCGTTCACCATTCAGGCGCAGGACATGAAAGGGCGTATCTATTTCAATGGTAATATGAGTGTCACCCATCTGCTTGGTGAGAAGGATAGCGAGACCCCCGAACAGCGTGAGGAACGTGTGACAGTGATGAACGAGATCTTCACCATGACAGTGACCATCGAGTTTATCAACAGTCACGACATGCGTATGAAGATGAAGATTCTAATGGACAAAGAGCGTGCCAAGGAACTGGGTGTCAGTTGGGCCAACCGCAAGATGTGGCAGGCCGATATGGTGTTCAAGACCAAGTTCTACAATTATAAGTCACGCTATACTGTCCGCGATGGTATCGTCACCATTGAGGACAACGGCTCAAAAATGATTCTCAGTGAGGATGGTGAGTTCCTGTCAGTTGATGACAGCGATATGAAGGCAACACTCAAGAGAATAAGGTAGGCTAATAGGCTTCGCGATATTTATTTTCGTCTTTATCGTCCAACATCGAGAGGTACGACTGGTATCGACTTTGGGCGATATAATTGTCTTCCACTGCTTTCAGAACGGCACAACCAGGCTCATGGGTATGGGTGCAATTGGAGAAACGACATTGTTTTGAGTATTCGAAAATCTCCTTGAAATAACTTGTCAGTTCCTCCCGTTCCATATCAAATGTTCCGAAGCCTTTAATACCTGGCGTATCAATAAGCCAGCCAGCTGTTGGCTGATCAGTTAGTGGTATCATCTCAGAGAAAGTAGTAGTATGCATACCTGTGTTATGGGCATCACTAATCTCTGCTGTCCGCAAGTTTGCATGTGGCAAGATGCGGTTAATCAGTGTGGACTTCCCCACTCCACTATTGCCACTCAACAGTGTTATCTTCCCTGTCAGTTTTTCCTTCAGTGCCTCTAAGCCATCCCCCTCTAATGCAGAGATGGCATGACACTCATAGCCGATTGTCTCATAGAGGCTGATCATCATCTCCTGATAATGTCGTTCCTCCTCATTCAGCAAGTCTGTCTTGTTAAACACCAAGATGACAGGCACACGGTAAGCTTCCGCAGAAGCGAGAAAACGGTCAATGAAAGTCGTACTTGTCTCTGGCTTCACAACAGTCACAACCAGCAAAGCCTGATCCACATTCGCAGCAATAATATGACTCTGTTTAGAAAGGTTGATACTTTTGCGGATGATATAATTACGACGATCCTCTATCTCCGTAATGAAACCATCGCGAGTCTCCACGCGGTCACCTACGGCAATGGGATTCGTGCTCCGTATGCCACGCAACCGGAAGTTACCCTTTATCTTACAATCAACAGTTGATCCATCGTCTGTCAAGACGGTGTACCAACTGCCTGTATTCTTAATGACGAGTCCTTTCACTAGACTGTCATGATTTCCTTATTCTTCGCCTCCATCAACTCGTCAAGTTTCTTGATATACTTGTCGTGCAGTTTTTGCAGGTCGAGTTCGGCATCCTTCTCGTTATCTTCGGAAAGACCGTCTTTGATTGCTTTCTTCAGTTTGTCCTTGATATCGGCACGGACATTGCGCACCTCTACCTTTGCCTTTTCAGCAATTTTATTACACTGCTTCACCAAATCACGACGACGCTCCTCGGTAGGCTGTGGGATACCAAGGCGAATAACCTCACCATTATTCTCAGGAGTAATACCTACGTCACTGTCCATGATTGCTTTCTCAATATCACGGATTTGCTTCCTGTCCCATGGCTTAATAGCAATGGTACGAGCATCAGGTGTTGAGATGTTAGCAACTTGGTTCAAAGGCACTTTAGAGCCATAGGACTCCACACGAACACCATCAAGAATGGCTACATTGGCACGACCGGCACGAACACGGGCTAGTTCTTCTTCCAAGAACATTGCTGCCATCTGCATGCGCTCTTCTGCCGAGGATAATGTCTGTTTTACGTCTATCATATTATTTTGTTTTTAGATTATTTCCGATTGCAAAGATACTATTTAGTGAGCAAAAATGCAAATTTATTTGAGTTTTTTGTTATCCGATGCTTTCTATACCTCTCTCCTTTCACCTTATTATATATAAAAGAAAGGTAGAATACCACGATTGTGGTATGCAGAATGCCCCATTTGTGTTATTTCGGGTATACGGATTTCGCCGTACCTTTGCGTCGTGATTAATCATCACGCCGCGAACTCAGGCTACGCCTCGGCATAGAGCAAGCTCTCTGCACTCGACTTGCACTGACTTTGCAACATGAAATTAATTAATAACAAAAATAAAAGAAAGGAAACAAATTATGAGTAACAAGAAATTACACTTTGAGACTTTGCAACTGCATGTAGGACAAGAGCAGCCAGACCCTGCTACAGATGCCCGTGCCGTCCCCATCTATCAGACAACCAGTTATGTGTTCCGTAACTCACAGCATGCCGCTGACCGCTTCGGATTGCGTGATGCAGGTAATATTTACGGCAGACTGACCAATTCCACACAAGGCGTATTCGAAGATCGCGTGGCAGCCCTTGAGGGCGGTGTTGCAGGTCTTGCTGTGGCAAGTGGCGCAGCCGCCATTACCTATGCCCTGCAAAATATCGCACAGGCTGGAGACCATATCGTAGCAGCTGACAACCTCTACGGTGGTTCATACAACCTCATCACCCACACTTTAGCTACTCAAGGTATCACCAATACCATCGTTAACGTAAACGATCTCGCAGCCGTGGAGGCTGCCATCAAACCGAACACGAAAGCGGTGTATGCAGAAACCTTCGGTAATCCCAACTCTGACGTTACAGATATTGAGGCACTTGCTGCATTAGCCCACAAGCACAACATCCCCTTGATCATTGACAATACCTTTGGTACGCCGTATCTGATTCGCCCTATCGAGCATGGTGCAGACATCGTGGTACACTCTGCCACTAAGTTTATCGGCGGACATGGTTCATCATTAGGCGGTGTCATCGTCGACGGTGGTTCTTTCGACTGGAAGGCAAATGCTGACAAATTCCCCACACTGGCAAAACCTGATCCCTCTTATCATGGAGCCGTATTTGCTGACGTAGCAGGAGCCGCAGCCTTCGTCACTCGTATCCGTGCCGTCATCCTACGTGACACTGGTGCAACTCTGTCACCCTTCAATGCATTCATCCTGTTACAAGGACTGGAGACACTAAGTCTTCGTGTTGAGCGTCATGTAGAGAATGCCCTGAAGGTCGTGGATTTCCTTAAGAACCATCCAAAGGTGGCAAAGGTTAATCACCCCTCCCTTCCTGATCATCCAGATCATGCCCTCTATCAGAAATACTTCCCGAAAGGTGCAGGAAGTATCTTCACCTTCGAGATTAAGGGCGGCGAGAAAGAGGCATGGAAATTTATTGACGCATTAGAGATATTCTCTCTCCTTGCCAATGTGGCCGATGTGAAGAGTCTGGTTATCCATCCCTATACCACAACTCATTCACAACTCTCACCTGAAGAATTGGAAGAGCAGCATATCACGCCAGCAACAGTTCGCCTAAGCATTGGTACAGAGCATATCGATGACATCATTGAAGATCTTTCACAAGCATTTGAAAAAATCTAACATAGAATATATAACAATTTAATAATAAGTATTATGGCTAATATTGCAAAACAACTGACAGAACTGATTGGCAACACTCCGTTGCTTGAACTCAGTAAATTCTCCGCCTCAAAAGGCTTAAAGACCCCTATTATAGCTAAAGTAGAGTTCTTCAATCCTGGTGGAAGTGTAAAAGACCGTATCGCCCTCGCCATGATTGAGGACGCAGAACAGAAAGGACTCCTTAAACCCGGAGCCACCATTATTGAACCTACCAGTGGTAATACTGGTGTCGGACTCGCCCTCGTGTCTGCTGTCAAAGGATATAAACTCATCCTGACAATGCCTGAGACGATGAGTGTGGAACGCCGTAACCTAGTAAAGGCATATGGTGCAGAGGTTCGTCTAACCAGCGGCAAAGACGGTATGGCTGGTGCCATCCGTGCAGCAGAGGAGTTACGTGACAGCATTCCAGGTTCTATTATCCTGCAACAATTTGAGAATCCCGCTAACCCTGCCAAGCATTATGCCACCACAGGTCCTGAAATCTGGAAAGATACCGAAGGAAAGATAGATATCTTTGTGGCTGGTGTAGGTACTGGCGGTACCGTCTCTGGTATCGGCAAATTCTTGAAAGAGAAGAACCCCAATATAAAGATTATCGCCGTAGAACCTTCGTCTTCTCCCGTCCTGAACGGTGGACAAAGCGGACCACATAAGATTCAAGGTATTGGTGCTGGCTTTGTACCTAAGACCTATGACGCTAATGTCATTGACGAGGTTCTTGACATCGATAACGATGATGCTATCCGTACTGGTCGCGAACTTGCCCAACAGGACGGTCTGTTAGTAGGTATCTCCTCTGGTGCTGCTGCCTATGGTGCTACCCTCATCGCTCAACGCCCAGAGAATGCAGGCAAGACGATTGTCGCTTTACTGCCAGACACAGGTGAGCGATACCTGTCAACCGTGCTTTATGCATTTGATGAATATCCACTTTAAATCCTTCTTTTTATAATATTTTTTACAGCCGCGAACATCTTTCGCGGCTGTTTTTGTAAAAAACAACCCAAAAATTTTGTGAAATGGCATAAATATCCTATCTTTGTAGGCTAATAGCATATAAACCAATAACAATGAACCTACAAAAAGCTCAAAATATCTCCTTACGAGTCCTTATCCTCGTTTTTCTGTCACATATGCCAGGTTTCCTCATGGCACAGAACTTTAATCTGAATACAGAAAACCTTTTTGATATTATCCACATTCATGCTTATTTCGTTGCAGCGATGCTGATTGGCATCTTCATCCTTATTTTCGGATTTCTTCTTCAAATCTATCATGGCAGAGAGGTGAATGTAAAAAACAAAACTCAGAATCTTCGTCTCTCTTTGATTATGCAGACAGGAAGACTACGGCTATGGACTTATGACACGAACGACCGCCATTACAGGTTCATCGGTGAGGACGGCAACTATTCGGAAGAATACAACCCAGTGGATTTCTCCTGGTTCTTCAACCGTGATGATTTTGAGAAGATGAGAAGTGCCATCTTTTCCATCTGTGAGAACAAGCAAACGACTGCTACTGTCCTTTTGCGCAGCAATCCTGAGGATACACATGTTCATTATTATGAGATACACCTCTCTATCAGTAGGAAAGACTCCAAAGGGAGAATCACACAATTACTGGGTGTGCAGCATGATATCACTGAGGAACACGACAAGGAGGAGAAAACAAAAGAGGTACTTATGCGCTATCACACCGTCTTCAACTCGTCATTGATTGATATGCTCTATTACGACAAAGACGGTGTATTGACGGACATCAACGAGAAGGCATGCAGTTCCTTCGGAATTTCCAGTCGTCAGAAACTACTTGACGGCAAATACAAAATAGAAGAGAACCCGTTATTCAACGACATAGACTTCCGAAACGCAGACAATATCCACAATGCTGCCATTATTGACTTCTCAAAATTCCAAGAAGACAATCAATACCGCATCAACTCCTTTACTATTCAAGGAAAGATGTATTATGAAGCAACCATAAACACCATCCGGGATAAGAATGGCAACCGGGAAGGAATCTATATTGCAGGACGTAATGTCACAGAAATGGTGGAATCGTTCAAACAGCAACAACAAGGCGCTATCCAATTGAAAGAAGCTACACGCCATATCCAGGAATATATTGACAACATTAACTACGCCTTACGTGTCAGTAATGTACGACTGGTCAACTATTACCCAGAATCGTTCACTCTTGACATCTCCGATAGCGTCGGAAACTCTCAGTTACGCCTGTCACAATTGCGATGTATCCGACTGGCAATGCCACAATACAGAAGGATTGCCTCCAGCATCTTAAACAGGATGGATCATCATTCTCCCAGAGATATCGAGCAGATTATTGAGACAGAGATTCGCGACCAGAAAAAACGTCAGATATCCCTTATGTTCAATCTGGTGCCTATTATCGACAAAGAAGGACAGGTAGAACGATATTTTGGTATGTTCCGCAACATGACAGATCTGATAGAGACGGAACGGCGACTTGCCCTTGAGACACAGAAAGCGCAAGAGGGAGAATTGTTAAAACAGTCGTTCCTTACCAATATGAGTTATGAGATCCGAACACCTCTCAATACCATTCTCGGCTTTGCTGAACTATTCGAGAGTGAGCATAATGAGGCTGACGAGACAGTATTCGTAGAAGAGATTAAGAGGAACACCAACACCCTGTTACAACTGATCAACGACATCCTGTTCCTTTCCAAGCTGGATGCCGACATGGTGGAGTTCAAGCATGAGGATTTTGATTTCGCAGAGGTCTTCAGCTCTTTCTGTCAGATAGGATGGAGCCGTATAAATCCTAACATCACCGTTCATACCGAGAACCCCTACAACCATCTTGTCATCAATGGTGACATAGAACATCTGGGCAAGGCCATCCAGATGCTTTGCGCCATCTCCGCAAGCTATACCAAAGAAGGAACCGTCCGCGCCAAATACGAATACAGAAGAGACGAGTTGGTCATCATCATCGAAGATACCGGTGTGGGATTTGATGCCGAGACGGTGAATAACGCTTTCAAACGTTTCGGACGAGACAAGGATGAACAACTCTGTGGTTCAGGACTGGACCTTCCCATCATACAGGCACTGATCCAGAAGATGGGCGGTTCCATAGAACTTCAGTCTGAGAAACATAAGGGAACCACAGCGTGGATTTTCCTGCCCTGTAAAGCAAAAGTCATAGACAAGAAACGCGATTTTATCGCATAAATATATGGAGAGCATCATCATGTTTATATCATATTCCATCAATCTGTTTCTTCAGATATCCACAGACAACTCCACTATCCAACCTCTGCCGATGTTCCTGATGATTGTGATTGTCATATTGTTTATTCTATTCTTTATACTCAACCGTATTGTATCAAGAAAGGTACACCATGCCATGAGAGAGTCGAACCACACCAATGCTATCATGCACCAGGCACTCAAAAACGGTGAGAATAATGTCCTTTACTACAATATCTCTGAAGACTGGAGCTATAAGCTATATGGACACAATGTTCCTGAGAAAGGGCTCTCTACGGAAGACTGGAAAAAGCATGTTCACCCTGAAGACCTTCCGTATGCCCTTGACTGTTTCTACAAGCTTGTTAGGGGAGAAAAGAAAACGATGAAGTTCAACTATCGCTGGAACAGTAACTATGAAGGAGGAGAACCTCGGTGGAG
The DNA here is from genome assembly GCA_902800585.1 of uncultured Prevotellaceae bacterium. Lineage (GTDB taxonomy): Bacteria > Bacteroidota > Bacteroidia > Bacteroidales > Bacteroidaceae > Prevotella. The sequence goes on along the minus strand of CADCEW010000023.1, from coordinate 12,817 downwards.
ATACCTGCGTAATATCTCTGTCGGCGAGTATCTGCCAGGCTTTAAGCGTCCTGTAGGTATTATCAGCACCTTGTCTGATGAGACGAAAATCATCCAACAGCAAGAAAGAGAAAAGGAGTTGACAGAAAAATACAGGCTCATCTTCGAAAACTCCATCATTGGTTTGTCTTTCTACAATCCAGAAGGAAAACTATTGGATGCCAATAAGACCATGCGTCATATCTGTCATTTTGACAGCGATGAAGGTGACCAATTCTTTTCTCAAGCTAACCTGTTTGACTTGTCTCCATTCAACGAGCATATCAACAAGTATGACGTACAGGAATTCTGGGTTTGTTCTAAGAGTGATATTCCCGAACGCGACATACATTCTTATTTGGAGATACGCCTTCATCCCATTCGCAATGAGAAAGACGAATTGGTCTATATAGCCGTTGCTGCCCGTGATGTTACGGAAGAGCGTGAGATGTATCTCCAGTCTAAGCTGAACGATATCCAGATACAAAAAGCCAACGAAGAGATTCAGCGCTATGAAATGGAGTTGAGGTACATGATGGAAGCATGTGACATGAGAGCATGGCGTGCCTCCTTCATTGAACGTAAGATTCAAATCCTCAATGGTCTTAGCGAGATAGAAAAAGAGGTGTCGTTTGACGAGTTCGCCACTTTCTTCACAAACGAGACTGGACGCTTTGCAGAAGGTTTTGCCCAGCCAGAGAAGAATTTTGCCCAACCCGTGAGTTTCCTTATCCAGACACGACCCATCTTCCATAAGACAAAGGAACTCGTTTGGAATCAAATTAACAGCATCCCTATATTAAATGAAGCTGGAGAAATCACTGGTTGTTTTGGAATCGTCCGTAATATGACAAGATTCATAAATGCACAGGAACAACTCAAACAAGAGAAACAACGGGCCGACGAGTCGGGACGACTGAAGAGTGTCTTCCTTGCCAATATGACACATGAAATCCGTACTCCTCTTAATGCCATTGTAGGTTTCTCTGATTTGTTACAGATGATGACAACCACGGAAGAGAAACAAGAACTGATACATGTCATACACAACAACTGTGACATGCTGCTCCGCCTCATCAACGACATCATGGCAATCTCCGCAATGGATGCCAACGGACTGACCATGAACCCCACAGATACCGACTTTGCACATGCCTTTGATGAACTGTGCCAGTCACTTGCCCAGCGCGTGGAGAATCCCAATGTTCAGTTTATCAAAGATAATCCTTATAAGGTTTTACAGACACATCTGGATATGGGAAGAATTATGCAGGTCATCACCAATTTTGTCACGAACGCAGTCAAATATACACAAGAGGGACATATCCGCGTCGGTTATCGCATACAGGACAATGGCATTTATATGTATTGTGAGGATACTGGTATAGGTATTCCGAAAGACCAATGCACGAAAGTATTCGATCGTTTTGTCAAACTCAATGACTTTGTGCAAGGCACTGGATTAGGCCTGTCTATCTGCAAGGCGATTGCCGAGGGTTGCAAAGGCAAGATAGGAGTAGAAAGCGAAGTAGGACAAGGTTCCACATTCTGGATGTGGATTCCTTGTCCCATCAATAATCAATAATATGGAAGAAAATAACAATTAAATATCTTATGAGAAAAGTAATCATTACTAGCATTATGCTCTGCCTGTCAGCAACTATGGCATGGGCAGAGCAAGTAGTCATCGAGACCAAGAACACCACGATGGTGTTGAACGTAGAAAACAATAAACAACCTCAGTATGTGTATTATGGTACCAAACTAAGCGGTTATGACCTGCAACACCTACAGGTTCCTCGCAACGGACGTATGGATGCCTATCCTGCCTATGGCATGAACTGTCCTGCGGAGGCTGCTATTGCCATGACCCACTCGGACGGCAATCTCTCCACAGAACTCTATGTGTCAGGCATCAACAAGCAAGGTGATATTACCAAGATTAACTTGAAAGACCCACAATACCCTGTTTCTGTAGCTTTATGCTATAAGGCCTATTTCGATGAGGATATGATTGAGACATGGACTGAGATAAAGAACGATGAAGCCAAACCTGTTACGCTGACACAGTTTGCTTCTATCTCTCTGCCTATCCGCAGAGGTAATGTGTGGCTCTCTCATTTCTATGGTTCCTGGGCCAACGAGGCTCGTCTTGTTGAAGAACCTGTCTTGTCTGGCGAGAAGGTCATCAAGAACAAAGACGGTTCACGCAACTCCCATACCGACCATGCCGAAGTGATGTTCTCCCTTGACGGTAAGGGACAGGAGAACATGGGCGATGTCATTGGTGCAGCCCTCTGCTATTCAGGAAACTATCAGTTGAAGATAGATACCGACGATACTGAATACCACTATTTCTTCGCAGGCATCAATCCCGATAACTCTGCCTATCACTTAAAGAAAGGCGAGACATTCGTAACGCCAAAGGTAGCATTGAGTTTCTCTAAATCCGGATTGTCCGGAGTCTCCCGAAATTTCCATAAATGGGGACGTAAGTATATGCTTGCCCATGGTGATAAGGAGCGAAAAATCCTATTGAACTCTTGGGAGGGTGTCTATTTCGATATCAACCAACAGGGCATGGACCAAATGATGGGCGACATTGCTTCCATGGGTGGTGAACTCTTCGTGATGGACGATGGATGGTTTGGCGACAAATATCCCCGTAAGACAGACAACTCTTCTCTGGGCGATTGGGTCGTTGACAAGAACAAACTGCCTGAGGGTATTGAAGGATTGCTGCGCGATGCCAAGAAACACGGCATTAAATTTGGTATTTGGATTGAACCCGAGATGAGTAACACTGTCAGTGAACTCTATGAGGCGCATCCTGACTGGATTATCAAAGCTCCAAAGCGTGATGCTGTATTAGGACGAGGCGGTACGCAAGTGATACTCGACATGGGTAATCCCAAAGTGCAAGACTTTGTCTTTAGCGTTGTCGACAACCTCATGACGAAATATCCAGAGATCGACTATATCAAATGGGATGCTAATATGCCTATACTGAATCATGGTTCACAGTATCTGACAATGAACGACCAGAGCCATCTGTATATCGAGTATCATCGTGGTTTCGAGAAAGTATGCCAACGTGTCCGTGCCAAATATCCTGATTTAACCATTCAGGCATGCGCCAGCGGTGGAGGTCGTGCTAACTGGGGCGTACTCCCCTACTTCGATGAGTTCTGGGTATCAGACAATACGGATGCTCTGCAACGTATCTATATGCAATGGGGAACGAGTTATTTCTTCCCTGCCATTGCAATGGCTTCACATATCTCTGCAACTCCCAACCATACCGTTTTCCGCACAACTGCTATGAAGTATCGTATTGATGTCGCCATGAGCGGACGCTTGGGTATGGAGATACAACCCAAGAATATGACAGACGATGAGAAGGAATTATGTCGCAAGGCCATCGCAGAATACAAACAAATTCGTCCTATCGTACAATTTGGTGATCTTTTCCGTCTTGTATCTCCTTACGACAAGGTTGGACTTGCATCACTGATGTATGTTAACGAAACGAAGTCAAAGTCTGTCTTCTTCTGGTGGAAGACAGAGTCGTTCCAGAACGAGCACCTTCCCCGTGTGAAAATGGCTGGACTTGATGCCCATAAAAATTATAAGGTACACGAACTGAATCGCATCGACCTCCAGCCACTTGATGTTGAAGGTAAAGTATTCAGTGGTGCCTATTTGATGAACCATGGACTCGAGATGCCTTATCGCAACGAGCCAGAGTGGTCGAAGAAGAACGACTGGTCGAGCCGTGTTTTGCTTTTAGAGTCGGAATAACGTTATAACGTCACAACGAAATAACGAAAAACTACGAAACACAAAAACAAAGATCTTTTAGCCTATATCCGTGAGGGTAAGACGATGACCCAACAGGAGAAACTCAACTTGATTGTCGAGTTGAGTATTCCTTCTATCTTGGCACAGTTGTCGAGTATCATCATGTTCTTTATCGACATGGCGATGGTTGGACATTTAGGTGCGCAGCAGGCTGCCTCTATCGGACTGGTGGAATCCTCCACCTGGGTATTCTTTGGATTGACAGGTGCCTGTTCAATGGGATTTTCCGTACAGGTAGCCCATGCTATTGGTGCCAACGACTTTAAGCGGGCACGCCGTATTCTCCGTCAAGCGTTTACTTGTTGCCTGATATTCAGTTCTTTTCTATTGTTAGGGGCAGTATGTATTCACCAACAACTCCCCTACTGGTTAGGAGGCAGTGAGGAGATTGCCCCTGATGCATCCCTCTATTTCCTGATATTCTCGTTGGCTGTTCCTTTCTATCAGTTGGAAGGCATGGCTGGCTCGATGTTGAAATGCTCAGGAAACATGAAGATTCCCAGTATGTTGAATATCCTGATGTGCTGCATGGACGTGATGTTCAATTATTTGTTCATCTATACGCTCGGACTGGGCGTAGTGGGTGCAGCCATCGGCTCACTCCTTGCCATCTTTGTCACGATGCTACTGATGGTCTATTTTCTATGGTTCCGCTCACCTATCCTGTCATTGAAAGGCAACAAAGGCTCTTTCCGTCCTACGGAGGAAACAGTACGTACTGCCATCAATATTGGAATACCGATGGGTTTCCAGCAGATTCTGATGGGTGGTGCACAGATTGTGAGTACGATGATTGTGGCACCGTTGGGTACGATAGCCATTGCCGCCAACTCGTTTGCCATCACTGCGGAGAGTATCTGTTACATGCCTGGCTATGGTATCGCGGATGCTGCCACCACCCTTGTGGGACAAGGCATCGGAGCAGGTCAGCGGCTACTGACGCGTTCCTTTGCACGATTGTCTGTTTTCCTTGGCATGCTGGTCATGACCGTTACGGGAATCCTCATGTATGTCTTCGCCCTAGAACTAATGGGACTGATGACACCTGTCGAGGCTATCTGTGAGGTTGGAGCCCAGTCGTTGCGTATCGAGGCATTTGCAGAACCGATGTTTGCAGCCTCTATCGTATGTTATGGCGTCTTCGTTGGAGCTGGCGACACGTTGAAGCCTGCTATCATGAACCTGACGAGCATGTGGGCGGTGCGTCTGACACTTGCTGCGTGGCTGGCACCTATTTACGGACTTCCTGGTGTATGGACGGCCATGGCAATAGAACTGACATTCCGAGGTATTATCTTCCTTATCAGACTTTTTTCTGGCAATTGGATGAATACTATCAAGACATAAAAAACAACAGCCCCGAGGAATCACTCCTAAGGGCTGTTTCATTTTTCTCCTATTAATAACTAAAAACTTGCTTTCTCTAAAACTAATACCTAAAATCCAACTACTAACCTAAAACAACTAACTAACCATAAACGATATTATCCTTTCAATCTTTTTTACCTATTGGAGATTCATTCCTCTGAATGACGATGCAAAGATAAGCAGATTCCATGATGTGACCATGGAATCTTTCCGTTTTACGCAAAAAAGGGGCTTATTCTTGACCTACATCAAAATTTTGTGTGCGAACACAAAGTACTTTTTCAACCATGTTTGTCAAGTCGACAAACTGCGCAATTGTCAGTTGTTCAGGGCGTTTCGTCATGATCTCATGGTCGAAGAATCCATCTGGCGCAGGATTAGCTGAATTGAACAACTGGCGAAGGCTTACTCGCAGCATCTTCCGACGCTGGTTAAACACCGTCTTTACCACTCTTTTGAACAGGTTTTCGTCACAATCCAGATGCGCTACCTTATTGCGAGTCATGCGGATAACAGCACTCTGCACCTTGGGAGGAGGATTGAATACATCAGGTTCCACCGTAAAGAGATACTCCACGTCATACCAAGCCTGAATCAATACGCTAAGGATTCCATACGCCTTTGTGCCTGGCTCTGAGGCGATACGCAAGGCGACCTCTCTTTGAATCATGCCTGTACAACAGGGAATCAAGTCTTTATTGTCAAGCATCTTAAAAAATATCTGGGAAGAGATATCATAAGGATAGTTGCCTGTTAACACAAACTGCTGACCATCGAACACCTTTTGCAAGTCCATCCGCAGAAAATCCTCACCAAGAATGTTCTCTCGCAACTTTGGGAAATGCTCATTCAGATACGCTACACTCTCCCGATCAATCTCTACCACCTTGAAAGGACGAGGCTTCTCTACAAGATATTGTGTCATCACGCCCATACCAGGTCCCACTTCCAATACAGGAATATCAGGACACGCATCTACTGTGTCTGCGATGCGCTTGGCGATAGACAGGTCAGTCAGGAAGTGCTGACCCAGATTCTTTTTTGGACGTACTTGTTTCATTTCGGGTGTAAAGGTACGAAAAAAAATACAGATAATCACCTACATCAGAAAAGAAATGATTATCTTTGCAATCGGATTATGAAAATCAGTAATATCATCTTGAAGATTCTGATGCCGTTGGTGCTGGGCGGTGCTATCCTGTATTGGATGTATCGTGGCGAGGACTGGCAACAGATTCGTCATGTGATGACAGATGAGATGGACTGGACATGGATGTTGCTGTCATTTCCTTTTGGCATCCTTGCCCAGATGTTCCGTGGATGGCGATGGAAGCAGTCATTGGAGCCTATCGGTGAACATCCGCGTACGTCAGTCAGTATTCATTCCATTTTCCTTTCGTATGCAGCATCATTGCTGATACCCCGTGTAGGTGAGTTTACCCGTTGCGGAGTCTTGAAGCGGTATGACAACATATCCTTCCCCAAGGCATTAGGAACCGTTGTGACAGAAAGAGCGATCGACTCTCTGTTGGTGATGGGCATCACAGCTATTGTACTGCTCTTGGAAATGAGTACCTTCGGTATGTTCTTCCGCAAGACTGGCACTAACCTGCATACTATCCTGCACAGTTTCTCATGGGCAGGTTACTTGGTCGTCGCCATCTGCGTTGTTGCCATCCTTATCCTGTTGCATTTCCTCTTGCGCAAACTTTCTATATATAATAAGGTAAAGGCGACCTTCTCGAACATCTGGCAGGGAGTCATGTCATTAAGGAACGTCCGTAACATTCCTCTCTTCGTTTTCTTTACCTTAGGCATTTGGGTGAGTTATTTTCTGCATTACTACTTGACGTTCTTCTGTTTTGACTTTACGTCACATTTAGGAATTGGCTGTGCCTTGGTAACGTTTATCGTTGGTTCCATTGCTGTCATCGTACCGACTCCCAATGGTGCAGGTCCCTGGCACTTCGCAGTCAAGACAATGCTGATACTCTATGGTGTGGTCGACGAGCACGCCCTCTATTTCGTCCTCATCGTCCATACTGTCCAGACCATACTCGTCATCGCCCTCGGCATCTATGCGTGGGTGGCGCTCTCATTCACTCCTGTATTGGAGGAGGGTGGAGGGAGGAGGGAGGAGGGAGATTAGTCTCTCTCTTTTCATCATTGAAAAGCTTTTAATAATTTTTCATATGGCTAATGATTTTTTCTATAAGAAACTGGATGCTTATAATTTTGCCAAGGAATTTACGATATACATATATACGTTAGTCCGGCAATTTCCTTCATTTGAAACATATGCTATCTGTGATCAATTAAGAAGAGCTTCAGTATCTATACCTTCTAACATTGCAGAGGGAATGGGACGAATATCCGTCAAAGAACGAATCCATTTCCTTGAAATTGCATATGGGTCCCTGACAGAAGTTACTTGTCAAATGGATATTGCACACTCCTTAGGTTATATAACAGAAGAAGAATTGAGATGTATTGAAACTAAGTCCGATCATTTAGGTCGTATCCTTTCTGGGTTAAGAAAATCATTATTAAACAAACAACAATAAGTGGGAGTGGCTAAGGTAGGAACAGACTTTTCTCCCTCCTCCCTCCACCCTTCTCCCTCCTCTAAAACAAAAAACTATGAACGAAATTCAAAACCTGAATCCGCAGTGCATCTGGAAGAACTTCTATGCACTCACACAAGTTCCACGTCCCAGTGGACATCTTGAGAAAATTCAACAGTTCCTGCTCGACTTCGGCAAAAAAGTTGGTGTAGAGACTTTCAAAGACCCTGCTGGCAATATCGTGTTCCGCAAACCTGCAAGCGCAGGAATGGAAAACCGCAAGGGAGTGATCCTGCAGGCTCACATGGACATGGTGCCTGAGCGTGACACGGAGTCGACCCATAATTTCGAGACCGATCCTATACGCCCTTGGATTGACGGCGGATGGGTGAAAGCAAAGGGGACGACCCTTGGTGCTGACAATGGTCTTGGCGTCGCTGCCATCATGGCTATCATGGAAGACAAAACCTTGAAACACGGACCTATCGATGCCCTCGTTACTCGCGACGAAGAGACGGGCATGTATGGTGCCAACGATCTGCCTGAAGGTGAGTTACAAGGTGATATCCTCATGAATCTTGACTCCGAGCATTGGGGCAAGTTCGTCATCGGCTCTGCTGGCGGTATCGACATCACTGCCACCATGGGCTATCAGGAAGTAGACACAGACCCGGAAGATGCAGCTGTCTGTGTCACACTGAAAGGATTGCGCAGCGGACACAGCGGACTGGAGATTAACGAGGGACGTGCCAATGCCAACAAACTCATGGTGCGTTTCGTCCGTGAGGCAGTGGAACAGTTGGACGCACGTCTTGCCTCTTGGCATGGTGGTAAGGTGCGTAATGTCATTCCTTATAAAGCAGAGGTTGTGCTGACACTCCCCAAAGAGAACATCGAAGCCTTGAAGGAACTTGTAGACGAGTGGCTCGTAGACTTCAACAGCCAATACAAAGGTATTGAGACAGATATTAAGTTCTTTGCCGAGGAAGTAGCAACACCTGCAAAGGAGGTGCCCGTTGAAATTCAGGACAACCTCATCAATGCGATCTACGCCTGCCATGACGGAGTAGTACGCATGATACCCTCCTACCCTGACGTAGTGGAGACCAGCAGTAATCTCGCCATCATTGATATAGCAGACGGTCAGGCAGTGATCAAGATTCTTGCCAGAAGCAGTCGTGAAGACATGAAAGACTATATCGTCAAGACACTGGAGAGTTGTTTCAACATGGCAGGCATGAAGGTAGAGACCGCTGGTTCTTATGGTGGTTGGGATCCTAATCCTGACTCTTCCATCCTGCACCTATTATTGAAAGAGTACAAAGAACTGTTTGGAAAGGACGGCATCATCCAGGTCGACCATGCAGGACTGGAATGCTCTGTTATCCTCGGCAAGTATCCGCATCTGGATGTTGTCTCGTTTGGACCTACGATGAAGTCGCCCCATACCACCAGTGAGCGCGCACTTATCGAGACTGTCGCACCCTTCTGGGAGTTGCTGAAGAAGGCGTTGGAAAAGGTGCCCACGAAATAAATTATCAAAAAATCCGTAGATTTTGGCGAATCTACGGATTTTTTGTTTACCTTTGCACACGAATAACCAAAATAGTAACAAACAAAATGGACGATTACCCGGCGAATCATTACAATTCGTAAGGCATGAGGAACAGCAGGCAAGACCGCTAATCCTCTTGCCGCTAAGACCGTTTTATAAAAAAGGATTAGCATTATGAAGACTTACTGGAACATTACAGGTGGGCTCAGCCAACTTGAGGAATGGCAGCCTAATTGCTGGATGCAGGTGACGTGTCCCACAGAAGAGGACAGGCAGATGCTGGAGGAGAAGTATCAGATTCCTGACTATTTCCTTTCCGACATCAGCGATACTGACGAGCGTGCCCGTTATGAGTACGATGACGGATGGATGCTTATCATCCTGCGTATCCCTTATGTCAAAGAAGTCCGCTCAAGGACTCCCTATACTACTGTGCCCTTGGGTATCATCCATAAGCGTGATGTTACCATCACTGTCTGCTATTACGAGACGAATATGATGATTGACTTCGTGAGTTACCAGCAGAAACGCGGCGAGGGATTCACTGACTATGTCGATATGATCTTCCGTCTCTTCCTCAGCAGTGCTGTCTGGTACCTGAAACGATTGAAGCAGATATCGATGCTGATAGACAAGGCCAAGCGCAACCTCGACAAAGAGGTGAACAACGAGAGTCTGATTGGACTTTCCCGCCTGCAAGACTCACTCACCTACTTCAATACATCCATCCGTGGCAATGAAACCCTGCTTTCCAAGTTGAAGTTCAAGTTGCAGATTGACGAGTTGGATGCCGACCTCATCGAGGACGTAACGATTGAGATGACACAGGCACGGGAGACGACAAATATCTACTCGAACATCTTGGAGTCGACGATGGATACCTACCAAAGTATTATCAACAACAACATGAACACCATCATGCGTACACTGACCTCTGTGACCATCATCCTCATGTTGCCGACTTTGGTTGCCAGTTTCTTCGGAATGAACCTCGTCAATGGCATGGAAACGAACCCAATCGGTTTCATCGTTGCTATTATCATTTCGTTGTTGATATCCGTACTTTCTTGGTTCTTCTTCCGTCATAAACGACTGATTTAGGCGTATTTTTGAAAAAATATCACAAAAAATTAGGTACATTCAGAAAATTGTAGTAAGTTTGTACCTAAATTTGTGTGTACTAACCATTTCATTCACTAAAACAATTAGATGATGGACTCTCAAGAAAAAGCTCTGGAACAAGAGCAGAACGTAGAACAGAACGTGACAGAGGTAGAAGCAACCTCAGAGCGAAAACAGTATCAAACCAAGAAAGAAGTATTGGAGCGTGTGCGTGAGATTGCCCAAGGCGAAGAAGCACCCCAAAAGGAAGAAGTCGACTATCTGAAGACTGTCTTCTACAAACTTCATATTGCTGAGCGTGAGGCACGTCTGAAAGAGTATATTGACAATGGAGGCGATCCCGAAGCCTATCAGATTCTGCCCGACCAGGAGGAAGAAGCCTTCAAGGCAGAGATGGGTGTCATCAAGGAGAAGCGCCAGAAACTGTTCAAGGAACAAGAACAGGAGAAACAGGAAAACCTCCAGAAGAAACTCGACATCATCGAAAAGATAAAAGGCATGGTTACCTCTCCTGAAGACGCCAACAAGTCATATAAGGAGTTTAAGACACTGCAGGAAGAGTGGAAGGAAATCAAGAACGTTCCTGCAGAGAAAGCCAATGAATTATGGCGTAACTACCAACTCTATGTAGAGCAGTTCTATGACTTGCTGAAACTCAACAGCGAGGCTCGTGAATATGACTTCAAGAAGAACCTGGAACTGAAGACCAAGCTGTGTGAGGCAGCAGAGAAACTGGCCGATGAGTCAGATATCATCAGTGCCTTCCACCAGTTGCAGAAACTCCATCAGGAATATCGTGAGACAGGTCCTGTCGCTAAAGAACTGCGCGAGGAGATATGGACGCGCTTCAAGGCGGCTTCTACCGTCATTAACAAACGCCATCAACAGCACTTTGAGGAGTTGCGCGCTAAAGAAGAAGACAATCTTGCCCGCAAGACAGCTCTCTGTGAGAAAGTAGAGGCAATTGCCGCTGAGGAGAACAAAGGCAGTAGCGACTGGGAGCGTCACACCAAGGAGATTATTGATGTTCAGACAGAATGGAAGACCATCGGTTTTGCTCCTCAGAAGATGAATGTAAAGATCTTCGAGCGTTTCCGTGCTGCCTGCGACGATTTCTTCGGACGCAAGGCGGAGTTCTTCAAAGGACTCAAAGATACGTTTAAGGAAAACGCCGAGAAGAAACGTGCACTTATCGAGAAGGCAAAGGCACTGCAAGACTCTACCGAATGGAAGTCTACCAGCGATAAACTCATCAACTTACAGAAGGAATGGAAGACCATCGGTATGGTACCCAAGAAACTGGGCGACCAACTCTGGGAAGAGTTCTTAGGTGCTTGTAACAAATTCTTCGAGGCTCGTAATGCTGCTGGTGCAGGTGGTCGTGGTGAGGAGCGTCAGAACTTGGAAAAGAAGCGTGATATCATCGAACGTCTGAAAGCCGCTGCAGAGGAAAAAGGTGAAGACCTGAAGGAGAAAGTGCTACAACTCGTAGATGAATACCAGTCCATCGGTCATGTACCTTTCAAGGAGAAGGACAAAATCTATGAGGAGTATCATGCTATCATCGACAAGCTCTATAAGGAACTGAATATCACTGTTGCCAAGCGTCGTCTCAGCAAGTTCAAGGACAATCTTAAACAAGTGGCTGAGCGTGGCGAGAATGCCCTTGACAACGAGCGCGCCCGTCTGATGCGCCAGTATGAGCAACTGAAGGCTGAGGTACAGACTTACGAGAATAACCTCGGTTTCCTGAATGCCTCTTCGAAGAAAGGCAACTCACTCATTGATGAAATGAACCGCAAGGTTCAGAAACTCAAAGACGAGGTACAACTTGTCCGAGACAAGATCAAGGCTATCGACGCTGAGAATAAAGAATAAAAAATAAAGGCTTCCAGTTGGAAGCCTTTACTTTTTCTGTTGGGGTACTCGGACTCGAACCAAGAATGACAGGACCAGAATCTGTAGTGTTACCATTACACCATACCCCAATTCTGTTTTGCGGATGCAAAGGTACTGCTTTTTTCGGAATGAGCAAAACTTTTCGGCTATTTTTTTGCGAAATTTGCAAAAAACACCTACCCTCCTACCTATACATGGCTCAAACAACGATGTGTAGGGCATTTATGGCTAGGTAGGTGTTTGCTCAACACCTACCTAACACCTACCTGGTTTTGCAAATTGGTTTCATCAATAAATATTCATCGTTATTGGCGCTGCAGCCACCTATGCCAGTAACTACAGCCTTCTATCACTTGTCGCAGTATCTCGAACGCCTCTTTCTAAAGGCTCCTATACCCCCATCGGAGATACTGGAATACCCCCTTAACAG
>CADCEW010000022.1 GCA_902800585.1 uncultured Prevotellaceae bacterium | reverse complement strand
AACAAAATGTCACGAGGATAAACGGCAGGAGAAGACTCACACCATCCTTCGTAATCAGAGATGATTGTTGTTTTTCCATATCTCAATAATTATTCTACTCCATTTTCATTCACTCATATTCTTAATATACGGAAGACTGGGTAATTCACCGAAGCCGAAGAACTGCTTGGCATTCCCACCCAAGAAGAGTCGTTTATCGTTGTCACTGAGTTCTTTTGTCTTCTCTATGAAGTCATACGACATCTTGTATGTGATGGCAGTAATGGTACGAGGATAATCACTACCCCACATCAGTTTTTCCATACCTACTAACTCTGCTGCCTCCTTAATAGCGCGGACGGCAGAGGGAAAGGGATAGAACTCATCATTGAAAAGCCATGTAATTCCCCCACTTTCAATGTAAACATGCTCATGACGTGCCAATTTGATCTGAGACAACCAACCTGGACGTGTCACCATACCAAAATGGCCGATAGCAATTTTCAGTTGAGGGCACTCCTGAATGATCTCCTCCATCTGTCCTACCTGTGCATCACCATCCATCAATTCGATACCGAGAATCTTACCACATTCTTCCATTTGGTGCAGCATTTTAACCATCTCGTCATTAAGGAAATGCAGTGGCAATCGGGCTGCAGGAACTTTAATACCCTTGAAATCCTTCATCAGTCTATCGGCATGTGCAGAAAAGCCAGATTCACGACAGTCAGCCATACCAAAGGTAAAGAAACGATTCGGATAACGCTGTTCTACTTGCAGTAGATAGTCGTTTTGCAATCCATCTATGAACTCTTGTGTGACAACGGCAGCCGCTACCTGTGCATAGTCCATATTACTCAAGAAACGCTCTGCCGTATTCTGACCATCCGTCATAAAAGGCGGCAACATCTGACGCTCCTCACCCAAGAACATACTACGGCTGCGATTAGGTTCCAATTGATAAATCGGCAGACCATTTACCTGTGTGTCCTGTGTCAACCACAGATGACTATGTGCATCGATTATGAGTTTTTCCATCTTACAAACATCTGGTCACCGATCATCTGCTGTACCTCCATTACCAACTGTTCGTCCATCGGTTCATTGACATAACTGATATTCTTTAACACGTTGTCAGGATTGGCACTACTGAAAAGCGTCGTGGCAATACGAGGATTCATACTGGTAGAGAACTGTATGGCAAGTTTCTCAATGGGATAGCCCTTTCCCTGACAATATGCAGCTGCCTTGGCACAGGCTTCCTTCAAATCCTTTGGAGCCGGATGCCAGTCAGGGGTTCCTCGTTGGGAAAGCAATCCCATAGACAACGGAGAGGCATTGATAACTCCCACATGATGCTGTTCAAAGAACCCGAGATAGTCGGCAAGCAAGGTATCATTCAAACTGTAATGACAGAAATTAAGGATACTCTCTACTGTTCCTTCTTCACAATGCTCAACAACCCATTTCAGATTCTCGGGCTGCAAGTCAGTGATACCCACATGACGCACCACTCCCTCCCGTTTCAGTCCTACCAATACTGGCAAGGTCTCGTCGACAATCTTCTGCAGTCCACCCTCCATGCCTGCCTGAAACTCAATGTCATGTACATTAATCAAGTCGATATAGTCAACATTCAACCGTTCCAAGCTCTCATACACGCTCTCTATAGCACGTTTGCCACTGTAATCCCAGGTGTTCACGCCATCCTTCCCATAGCGCCCGACTTTCGTCGACAAGTAATACTTATCACGAGGAATATCCTTGAGAGCCTTTCCTAATACGGTTTCTGCCTTCAGATGACCATAATAGGGAGATACGTCTATGAAGTTAATGCCGTTATCCACTGCCGTATGGACGGCACGGATACCCTCTTCCTCACGAATGGAATGGAACACACCGCCTAATGACGACGCGCCAAAACCCAGGTTCGACACCCGCATACCTGTTTCTCCAATCTCGTTGTATACCATTTTCTTTTATTTAGAGAATCTTCTATTTCTTCCGCTGCGCTTCGGTTTCTTTACGCTTGGCCTTATAGAAACGATCAACAAAGTCTACTTGTTCACGATTAGGACGCATGATGAGCGAGGCACCGTTACTGAACTGCATCGTGGTAGGCTTTGTATCATCGAAAGTAGGCCAATAAGGCAAGCCTTTACCGTTGGGATTACCCGTCTTTGCAAAATTAATCCAATACTGCTGCATGATTTCTGATACTGCAGCCTCAGCAGGATATTTGTCTGATTGTGTCAAGAACTCACCATTAAGATAGAGGATATCATCAGCATGAGCAACACCCTTGCGTCGAGGATCTTGTGAAAAACTACGAGTAGAAGGCTGTGCAAGATAAGCAGCATAGGCAGGACTCTTGCCTGTCTTAGCCTGCAGACTCACCCATGCATACGAAGGCCATGCAAAGCCCATGTCACGGAAAGCATCGCCGAAACCATGCCAAGCCTCATCAGCGGTACTGCCTGGATACACTTTCTTAGCCTCATCTGCAAAAGAGCCGTATATCTGGTTGACAGTCTTCTCATAATCTTCTGGGGTAATATTTCCTGGACTAAACAGGGCGCCCTCATCGGAATTAGTCATCACAATCACTGGTACGTCGTTATACTCGCCACGCTCATACAAACGATACTGGTCATCACAAATGACATAGCCGTCAACACAAGGCCAAAAACCAGCAAAGCCCACATTACCGTCACAAAGTGACATAGCATCCATCTTACGTAATTGTTTGAGATTCTTTTTCTTCAGATGCTGCTGGAAGGCGATACCCTGTTGTTCGGCACCTTTTTGAGAAGCATCCAACCCTAATGAACGTGGCTGGTCTGACCAAGGAGCAAACGAGCCTCCGCTCTGACTGATACAACGTTGGAAGAGTCCTTTGGTCAACGGAGAGGCACACAGAATACTACAACTAATAGCTCCAGCACTCTCACCGAAGATAGTGACATTCGTAGGGTCTCCACCGAAGTTCTTGATATTACGCTGCACCCATTGTAAAGCAAAAATCTGGTCGAGGATGCCGTAGTTGCCAGAATGGCCTTCCTTATTCTCCTTCGTCAGTTCAGGATGTGCCATAAATCCTAATGCACCCGTACGATATTCCACGCTAACGATGACGACGCCACGCATAGCAAGGTATTTCCATAAATCACCGCCATACCACTCAGTCTGGTATCCACCACCATGAATCCATACCATCACGGGCAAACGGTCATTAATAGAAGTTGCTGGAGTAGCGATTCCGAGATAAAGGCAATCCTCGCTCATCATGTCTGCCGTACGTCCAGGACGTGTAGGTTGAGGTGGCCAGGGACCAAATTTATCACATACTCTCACACCTTCCCAAGCCTTAGCAGGCTGTGGATCACGCCAACGAAGGTCACCTACCGGGGGAGCAGCATAAGGGATTGCTTTATACACTGCGAGCGTACCATCAAGGATACCCTCTACATCACCAGTCTCTACATGGGTCTTCAGAAGCGGTTGCCCCTGCACGTCTATCGCCATGAAAGCGCAGAACACCCAAACAATTGTCATTAGTCTCTTCATAGTTTTCTTGATAGTTTTTGCAAAGATACGAATTTTTTTCGTACTTTTGCACACAAATATGATATATATTGCATCTTATTTTCCAATTACCAATCCGACGCTGATATTCTTCGTCGTGTTGCTGATTATATTGTTTGCTCCTATCATCATGGGTAAACTGCGTATTCCGCATATTATTGGGATGGTTCTGGCTGGTGTGCTGATTGGAAAATACGGATTGAACATTCTAGAACGCGACTCCTCTTTTGAGTTGTTTGGAAAGGTAGGACTTTTGTATATCATGTTCCTGGCAGGATTGGAGATGGATTTGGAAAGTGTAAAGAAGAATTCCAAACGATTCCTGATTTTCGGGTTGCTCACCTGTTTAGTCCCACTTATCATGACCTACTTCATGGCTATGTGGCTACTGGACTATTCCTCTCAAGCATCTTTCCTATTAGGATGTATCATGGCTTCTAACACGCTGATAGCCTATCCAATTATCGGGCGTTATGGACTTCAGCGTGATTCCAGTGTCATGCTGAGTGTAGGTTCCTCCATGATATCCCTGTTCCTTGCCTTACTGATGCTTGCAGCACTTGCAGCCTCGTATGGAGAAGAGGTGGGCTTCTGGTTCTGGATTCTCTTCCTACTGAAATTCTCTTTGTTCTGTGTAGCCAGTGCCTGGCTGATACCCAAACTTGCCCGTTATTTCCTGCGCCGTTATTCCGATGCTGTGATGCAGTTTATCTTCGTGCTTGCCGTGATGTTTCTCAGTGCGGCGGTTTCAGAAGCTGTCGGTGTAGAAGGAATCGTGGGGGCATTCCTGTCTGGTTTGATTCTCAACCGTTATATCCCGCATGTGTCTCCATTGATGAATCGTATTGAGTTTATCGGTAACGCCCTTTTCATCCCTTATTTCCTGATTGGAGTGGGTATGCTCATCAATGTAGGTTCTCTCTTTACAGGGTTGCACATGCTGTGGATTGTTCTGTTGATTGCCTTCTTCGGTACCTTCGGAAAGGCAGTAGCAGCTTATCTGTCAAGTCTGCTGTTCCGTTTACCAAAGGTTGCAGGACATATGATGTTCGGATTGACCAGTGCCCATGCGGCAGGAGCCATTGCCATGGTAATGGTAGGTATGCGATTAGAAGTAAGTCCTGGCATCTATTTGGTAAATGATGAGATACTGAATGGTGTCGTTATCATGATTCTCGTCACTTGTATCATCAGTACATTGATGACTGCCCATGCTGCCCAAGAGATAGTATTAGCGAAAGCCCAGCACTCGACAACTGTCACCCGACAAGACGATGAAAAGATCATGCTTTGTGTGAAGTATCCTGAGATAGCTCCACAACTGCTGGAACTTGCTATCATGGTACGTAACCACAAATTGGATCGCAGCATTGTTGCTCTAAATGTTGTTTATGATGACACTAACGCCGCTGCAAATCGTGAGCACGGACTGCGCCTACTGGAAAAGTTGCAACAACAGGCAAGTGCCAGTGAAGTTAAGATGCAGACACAGGTACGACTTGCTACCAATATCGCCAATGGTATCAAACATGCTTTCCGGGAATTCGCAAGTTCGGAGATTATTATGGGAATGCACGTCCATACAGAAGTGAACCCTAAGTTCTGGGGAGACTTCATCCAGAGTCTTTATAACGGATTAAACAGACAGATTATATTGACTCGTTTTGTACAACCCTTGAATACCTTACGCCGCATACAAGTAGTAGTCCCCTCACGAGCAGAGTTCGAGCCAGGATTCCATCGCTGGCTGGAACGCTTAGGACGTATGGCAGAGAATTTAGACTGTCGCATCCAGTTTCATGGACGCAACGATAGCCTGACTCTGATTCGAGAGTATATCAACAACCTCCATCCTGCTGTCCGTGCTGAATATACCTTCATGGCACATTGGAATGAACTGCCTAAACTGGCGGAGACTATCAACGAGGATCATATGTTTGTGGTTATCACAGCGCGTAAGGGTACCATCTCTTACAAAAATGCCTTGGAACGACTACCTAATGAGTTGATGCAGCATTTTTCTGGCAAAAATCTGATGATTATCTTCCCAGACCAATATGGTGATGCGAAGGAGGAGAGTATGACATTTACGGAAGCACAACACCAAGAAGAGAGTAGTATCTATGGCACTATCCTCCATTGGATTAATACTCATCGTTCCCATTAATTCCCATAAAACCCATTACTCCCATGATAAATATCCAAGGAATCAAAAAGAGTTTCGGCTCTCTTGAAGTACTGAAAGGCATCGACCTTCACATCGACAAAGGAGAGATAGTCAGTATTGTTGGACCTAGTGGAGCTGGCAAGACAACACTTTTACAGATTATCGGTACATTGGATAAACCAGATGCTGGTACCGTCTGTGTCAACGGCATCGACGTTAGCAACCTCAGTAAGAAGAAACTCTCTGATTTCCGCAACCAGCATATTGGTTTCGTATTTCAGTTTCACCAGTTACTGCCTGAATTTACGGCTATTGAGAATATCATGATACCTGCCTATATCGCAGGAATTCCACAACGAGAGGCAAGACAACATGCACAAGAGTTATTGGAATTCATGGGACTAACAGACAGGGCAAGTCATAAGCCTAACGAACTGAGTGGTGGAGAGAAACAGCGTGTCGCCGTTGCACGTGCCCTCATCAACCATCCATCTGTCATCCTTGCCGATGAGCCAAGCGGTTCCCTTGATTCTAAGAACAAGGAGGAATTACATCAATTGTTCTTCGATTTACGTGACAAGTTTGGACAAACCTTTGTCATTGTTACCCACGACGAACAACTGGCTAGTATTACAGATCGCACTATCCATATGCGGGACGGCATTTTAGAGAATCTAGAAATTCTAGAGACTCTAGATAATCTAGATAACAAAACTGAATGATTAAACTCGGCGACTATAACACTCTGCGTGTCGTGAAGAGCGTTGACTTCGGCCTCTACCTTGACGGAGGTGACGAAGGAGAGATACTCCTGCCCAGCAGATATGTTCCTGAAAATGTGAATATAGGAGATGAGATAGAGGTATTTCTCTACCTTGACCAAGATGAGAAACTTATAGCTACCACGCTTAAGCCCTTTGTCAAGGTTGGTGAATTCGCTTGGTTGGAATGTGCCTGGACTAATGAATATGGCGCTTTCCTTAACTGGGGGCTGATGAAAGACCTGTTCTGTCCGTTCCGTGAACAGAAACAACGGATGCAGAAAGGGCAACGCTACTATGTCTATGTTTTGGAGGATGAGAAGACACATCGCCTCATGGCAACGGCAAAGGTGGAGCGTTATCAGAAACACAACGGCTATGAACGTGCGCTCGACTTCTCAGAAGAATTGTTGCGTTATCTCAAAGAAAACGGAGAACATTGTGATTTGGGTGACAAAAGTCCTGCCGAGGAGATTGCCCAACGCTTCGGGGTCAGTAAGAAAGTCTATAAAAAAGCAGTCGGCGATCTATACCGCCGCCGACTGATTACTATCTCTGATGAGGGTATCACCCTCGTTTAGAACTCTGCACTCTTTGGAGTACGTGGGAAAGGTATGACGTCACGGATGTTCTGCATACCTGTTACAAAGAGAATCAGACGCTCAAAACCGAGTCCGAAACCAGCATGTGGACAGGTTCCCCAACGACGAGTATCAATATACCACCACAAATGGGTCTTATCCATCTGACGACGTTCAATCTCACCCATCAGTTTTTCATAACTCTCCTCACGGACAGAACCGCCAATAATCTCACCAATCTGTGGGAATAATACATCAGTGCCCTGCATCGTAGGACCAGGAGCAACAGCACCTTTGTAACCTACAGAACCGCCATCGGCTGTATCGGTATTCTGTTTCATATAGAACGACTTGAACGCACGTGGATAATCTGTCATGATAACAGGCTTCTTAAAGTGTTCCTCTACAAGATAACGCTCATGCTCAGAGGCAAGGTCATCACCCCAGTTGCAGGGGAATTCAAACTTCTTACCATTCTTCATTGCCTCTTGAAGGATATTGATACCCTCCGTATAAGGCAGACGCACGAAGGTTTCTTTCAGTACACCTTCCAGACGTTCAATGAGCGTCTTGTCAATCATCTGGTTGAGGAAGGCAATATCGTCCTTACAGTTATCAAGTGCCCACTTAACACAATACTTGATAAAGTCTTCTTCAAGGTCCATCAGTTCCTCTTGGTCAAGGAAAGCCACCTCAGGTTCCACCATCCAGAACTCAGCAAGATGGCGTGGAGTATTAGAATTCTCTGCACGGAAGGTAGGTCCAAAGGTATAGATAGCACCTAAGGCTGTGGCACCTAACTCACCCTCCAATTGTCCAGATACTGTCAAGGAAGTCTGTTCTCCAAAGAAATCATCGTCGTAGATTATCTTCCCATTCTCGTCTTTCTTCAGGTCATAGAGATTCTTTGTGGTTACTTGGAACATATTTCCAGCACCCTCACAGTCACTGGCTGTAATTAGTGGCGTATGGAAATAGAAGAATCCATGCTCATGGAAATAAGTATGGATAGCCATTGCCATGTTATGACGGATGCGCATCACAGCACCAAAGGTATTGGTACGCAGACGCATGTGGGCATTCTTACGCATCACCTCAAACGACTGACCTTTCTTCTGCATCGGATAGGTATTGTCGCATACACCATAAAGTTCCAGACTTGTAGCCTGAATCTCACTGGTCTGTCCAGCACCCTGACTCTCCACCAGTGTACCAACAGCAGAGATACAAGCACCAGTAGTGATATCCTTTAGCAGTTGCTCATCGAACTTCGTCGGATCAACGACAACCTGTACATTCTTGATAGTAGAACCATCATTCAGGGCTATGAAGTCTACTGCCTTAGAACTACGATGCGTACGCACCCAGCCTTTCACACAGACCTCTTTTCCAAAATCAGTACTTTTCAGTACGTCAATGATTTTTGTTCTCTTCATTTACTTATTTACCTTTTTACCCTTTTACCTTTACTCGTAAGCTCCCATTCTTAAACGATCTACTTCCTCCTCTGTGAGATAACGCCAGTCACCACGACGAAGATTCTTCTTTGTCAATCCTGCAAACTGTACACGATCGAGTTTTGTTACTTTATAGCCCAGACTCTCGAAGATACGGCGTACAATGCGATTCTTACCAGAGTGAATCTCGATACCTACCTGTTTCTTGTCAACAGGATCAGCATACTGGACATCGTCAGCCTTAATCTCTCCATCATCGAGTGTAATACCATCAGCAATCTGTTGCATATCATGAGCCGTCACATTCTTATCGAGATAGACATGATATATCTTCTTCTTCAGGAACTTCGGATGTGTCAGTTTAGAAGCAAGGTCACCATCATTAGTGAGCAGAAGTACACCTGTTGTATTGCGGTCCAGACGACCAACAGGATAGATACGCTCAGGACATGCTCCCTTGACGAGGTCCATCACAGTCTTACGCTGCTGAGGATCATCACTGGTAGTCACATAATCCTTGGGTTTGTTGAGCAATACATATACCTTTTTCTCTGGAGTGACAGGAGTGTCGTGGAACAACACTGTGTCTGTGCGGAGCACCTTGGTTCCAAGTTCTGTTACTACCTCTCCATTGACTGTTACTACACCTGCCTGGATAAACTCGTCTGCCTCACGACGGCTGCAAACACCAGCATTGGCAAGGAACTTGTTCAAACGAATCGGTTCATTGGGATCGTAGTTTTCCTCTTTATATTCAATACGTTTCTTTAAACTATACTTTGCATTAGGATCATAGTCGGCAGTATGCTGACGATAACCACCACGCTGTCCATAACCACCACGCTGCTGATAACCGCCACGATTGTTATAACCACCACGCTGCTGATAACCACCACGCTGCTGGTAACCACCTTGCTGACGAGGCTGTCCATAACCACCTCGAGGCTGATAACCTTGCTGACGAGGCTGGAATCCTTGTTCCTCTCCTTCTGCCTGCTGATTATAACGGGGACGATAACCCTGTTGATAATTACCACGAGGCTGATAGCCTTGTTGGCGAGGCTGATAACCACCTTGCTGATAGTTGTTACGAGGACGATAGCCTCCTTCGCCACTATTTGGATTGAAGCGGGGACGATAGCCACGCTGAGGGGCACTGCCTTGCAAACCTGCGCCAAAGCCCTCAGGACGGAATCCTCCTTCTTCTTGATTCTGATTACGATTGTAGCCACCTTGGTTATAACGTACTGGTTGATGAATACGTGGACGTGGTGAGCGTCCTGGCTTGTAGCCTTGATAACCACTTGTCTGATTAGCGCTGCCGTCACGGCTTGAAGTGTTCTGCTGCTCGGCAGACTGCTCTTCTGTTCTCTTTTCGTTCTCTAATTCCATAATTCTTCTTGTTGATTTTTCAGTTCGAAGACCTCACGATCTCCGCTTGTGTTGTTAATAATACTATTAAATACCTGTATAATTCATAGGCGTAATTGCCATCAGTTCTTCTTTTACCTCCGCACTGACATCGAGTCCATTGATAAACTCGTGAATCAGTTCAGGCGTCATCTTTTGGTTAGTGCGTGTCAAAGCCTTCAGTGCCTCATAGGGATGCGGATACGCCTCACGACGCAGAATGGTCTGAATAGCCTCAGCCACCACAGCCCATGTATTGTCAAGGTCTTCCTGCAATTTCTCTTCGTTGAGGATGAGTTTACGCAATCCTTTCAAAGTGCTTTGGATAGCAATGAGAGCATGTCCCATGGGAACACCCACATTACGCAGCACCGTCGAGTCGGTCAGGTCACGTTGCAAGCGACTGACAGGCAGTTTCTGGGCAAGGAACTGCAAGATAGCATTGGCAATACCAAGATTACCCTCTGAGTTCTCGTAGTCGATGGGGTTCACCTTATGGGGCATCGCACTGCTACCTACCTCACCAGCCTTGATCTTCTGCTTGAAATACTCCATGGAGATATACATCCAGAAGTCACGATCTAAGTCGATAATAATCGTGTTAATACGGCGCATAGCATCGAAGATAGCACCCAACCAGTCATAATTACTGATTTGTGTCGTCCACTGCTCACGCTCCAGTCCGAGTTTCTCGCTGACGAACTTATTGCCGAACTCGCGCCAGTCATACTGCGGATAAGCCACATGATGCGCATTATAGTTGCCTGTAGCACCACCAAACTTAGCGGTTATCGGAGTGTCTTTCAGTCCACGAAGCTGTTCTTCCAGACGATAGACATACACCATCACCTCTTTACCCAGACGCGTTGGTGAGGCAGGCTGCCCATGCGTCTTCGCCAGCATCGGCACATTTTTCCACTGCTCGGCATAGTCATTCAACTGCTCGATGAGTTCTTCCACCATCGGGCAATATACTTCCTCCAATGCTTCCTTTATTGAGAGGGGCACACTGGTATTGTTGATATCTTGTGAAGTCAGTCCGAAATGAATAAACTCCTTGTACTTCTCAAAGTCACCAATCTTGTCAAGTTCCTCCTTGATGAAATACTCCACTGCCTTTACATCGTGATTCGTCGTCTGCTCAATCTCCTTCACACGAGCAGCATTATCCTCCGTGAAGTTACGATAGATGTCGCGCAAACGCTCAAAAAGACTATGGTCGAAATCCTCCAACTGCGGAAGAGGCAGTTCACAAAGTGTTATGAAGTACTCTATTTCCACACGCACTCTGTAACGGATAAGCGCATACTCAGAGAAGTATCCTGCTAATTGCTCTGTCTTGTTTCTATAACGGCCATCAATAGGCGAAATGGCGGTTAACACATCTAATTCCATTATTCTTTCTTAATACCCTAAATTAAATATAGCTATATTCCCAATTGGACTGCAAAGATAGTGCAAATCGAGTAAAAAACCAAATAAATTCGAGTTTAATTTTAAAATATTTGGATGTTTCATTCGGGTAGTTTTATAGGAGGCATTTCTATCACTTACGCTAAAGCCTTCTAACGTTGTTTCTAAAGGCTCCTATACCCCCATTGGAGATACTCCGATACCCCCCTAACAGATACTGGAATGAAGCATAGAAGGCTTTAGCATAAAATAAAGACCTCTTTCGATGTTGAAAGAGGTCTTATTTGAGTGGGCGTTGACGGATTCGAACCGCCGACCCTCTGCTTGTAAGGCAGATGCTCTAAACCAGCTGAGCTAAACGCCCTTTGCTTTAAAAGCGGTGCAAAGGTACGATGATTTTTCGAAACCACCAAACTTTTGCACCACTTTTTTATATTTTCCTTATAATTTATATAAATCATTTGCTGCCATCAGGTCGACTTTCTTCTCTGCGAGGATGCGCTCACAACTCTCTAAGTCGGTAGGACGGATGACAACATGAGCTACGTCGCCATTGGCAAAAGAGTACATATACTCGATGAAAACACCTGCGTCAGACAGCAGTTTGAGAACTTTGGCAAGGGAGCCACTCGTATTGGGGCATACGAAACCGATGACATCGGTGATCTTCACAGCAAAATGGGCTGCCTTCAACACCTGGTAAGCCTTGTCAGGGTCGCTGACAATACAACGAAGGATGCCGAAATCAGAGTTATCGGCAATACTCATAGCAGAAAGGTTTACGCCTGCCTCACCCAGTACGTCAGTCACTTCCGTGAGACGTCCAGACTTGTTTTCCAAGAAAACGGATAATTGTTTTGCTAACATATTCTTTGATTTTTCGTTATTATATTTCTTCGTTACCTCATTATAACGTTATGACGATATAACGACTTAAAGTTTTCGATTATCAATGACGCGCTTGGCTTTGCCAGTAGAACGCTCGATACCCTTCGGCTCCACCAGTTTAATTTTGAAACCAAGACCGATGACACTACGCAGTTCTGCTTCCAGTTTCTTCTGCAAGCCAACCATCGTTGCCATATCGTCAGTAAAGAACTCCTCTTTCACCTCCACCTTCAACTCACTGGTATCTGTGTTGTTCACACGATCAACAGTAAGCAGGAAGTGTGGCTCATACTCTTGCAAGGAGAGGATGACAGCCTCAATCTGTGATGGGAATACATTCACACCACGGATGATCAGCATATCGTCGCAGCGTCCCAAGATACGATCCATGCGTACCAAAGTACGACCACAAGAACATTTCTCATAATGCAAGGCAGTGAGGTCATGTGTACGATAACGGAGCAATGGCATACCTTCTTTGGTCAGGTGAGTAAACGTCAACTCACCCAACTGTCCCTCTGGCATGGGTTCGCCAGTCTCTGGATTCAGTATCTCAGGATAGAAATAATCCTCATTCAAGTGGGTTCCGTTCTGACATTCACACTCATAACCCACTCCTGGTCCGGCAATCTCACTCAGTCCGTAGATGTCATACGCCTTGATTCCCAGACTTTCCTCAAGTTTTCCACGCATCTCTTCTGTCCAAGGCTCAGCACCAAAAGCACCTACACGCAACTTAAACTCATCACGATTCCACTCACTCTCGCGTAATGCTTCGCCTAAGAACATCGCATAGGAAGGCGTACAACAAAGAACAGAAGCACCAAAGTCGTGCATCAGGGTGATCTGCTTCTGCGTATTACCAGAAGACATTGGAATCACACTGGCTCCAATGTTCGTAGCACCATCATGAGCTCCTAAGCCTCCTGTGAACAGACCATAACCATAAGATATCTGGAAGATATCATCCTTCGTGGCACCATAGGCAGTAAAAGCACGAGAGATAGACTCCGTCCACATGGCAATATCCTTGCGGGTATGCAGCACAACCACTGGTTTTCCTGTCGTACCAGAAGAAGCATGGATACGTACAATTTGACTCATCGGCACAGCAGCGAGTCCAAACGGATAGTTATCACGAAGATCGAGTTTATTGGTAAACGGCAACTTGACGATATCATCTATATCTTTGATATCGCCAGGTTCTAAACCCATCTCTTGAAATTTCTTACGATAGAATGGCGTATTATGATACACATATTCCGCCATCTTTCTCAGTCTGATGCTTTGGATCTCACGTAACTGTTCACGATCCATGCATTCTACACTCTCATTCCAAATCATTGTTTTCTTGTTGTTTATTGGTTTGTGTCTAAGTTTATAAGTTTTGTGTGATGCAAAGGTACAAATAAGTGAGCAAAGAACAAAATAAAATCATTTATTTTTTCTTTCGAACGAAAGTACCTTGGAGGCGTTAAGCCTCAAAGGTACCAAATCGAGCGAAATACCAAAAAAAGACCGCAAAACTTTTGTCTTGCGGTCTTCTTTTTATGAAGATTTAAATTACTTCAACTCAACAGTAGCACGACGGTTGAAGCTGATTGGAGACAGTGTGTCAACACCACCAGCTGCAGAAGTCTCGATGTTAGCACGGTCAACACCCATGTTAACGAGAGCATCAGCAACAGCCTCAGCACGCTTCTGAGAGAGGCTCTGGTTGAGGTTTGCACTACCAGTCTTGCTGTCAGCGTAACCAGTTACAGCAATCTTAGCGTTGTTAGCCTTAGCAGCGTCAGCAACAGCACGGAGGTTCTGGAGATCCTTCTGAGAAGCGATCTTAGACTTACCAATGTTGAAGAATACTGATACAGGAGCAGAAACGATCTCCTTAACAGTAACAGTCTGACCACCAACTTCTGGGCACTTGTGGTTCTTGATCTGATCCTTCAGACGAGCGTTCTCTGCATTAGCGTCAGCAAGTGAAGCATTCAGAGCGTCGATCTGCGCACTATACATAGCCTTGATAGCGTCTACGTCGGGAACAGCGTTCCAACCAGGAGTACCGAGGTTGTAAGTCACACCAACTTCAACGTTCAGAGTACGGTCGTGGTTAGCGAAAATACCCTTGAGAGAACGAGCGTTGTAAGTCTTTGAACCAGGAAGCATATGAGTGAAGCCATCCATCTTAGCCTGACCAAACATGTAGTTAATGTCAAGGTTAATAGCAACCTTACGATTAATCTTGAACTCGTTCAAAATACCAAGACCCATAACAGCAGAGTAACGGTTGTGAGTCATGTTACGATTCAAACCAACACTTGCATAAGGAATGAAGTCCCAAAGACGATCAGGATTGTAACCAACAATCATGTTGCTCAAGTTGAACAGAACCTGCTCGTTCAAAGTCCAATACTTGCTTGCATTAATCTTCTTGTCCTCAGAGATAACAGTGCGACCCCAGAAACCATTGAACTTCGTACGAAGACCAAGACCAGGAGTAAACCACTTACCAACTGCTACAGAGAAACCGAGATTGTTACGGAAGCCTTTCAGAGGGCTCTTTGAGAAGTTGTTCTGAACCTCTTGGTTGCCCCAGAAAGCAGTTCCGACCAGATTAGCCTGAACAAACCAGTTGCTCCAGAAAGAATTTGTAGCTACACTATACTTCAGCGTAGCGTCCTGTGCCATTGAAGTAGCACATACACCGGCGAAAGCCAGTACCATTAAAAACTTTTTCATACCTATACTAAATTAAGTAAAAAATGTTAATATACTTTTATCAATTATTGTGCAAAAGTAAACATTAATTTTGAATCTGCAAACTTTTTTGGCAAAAAATTGCACTTTTTTGCGAAAAAATGTGTTTTATATCATCTTTTATCCATTTTTTATGCAATATACAAGACTTTTCAACCCAATAATTGTTCTATCTCCCGTTGAGGCAAAATACACAGGATTGCTTTCCCGTTTGGCGTATAATTGACATTGGAACAAGCAAACAGTTCATTCACGATAGTTTCCATTTCCTCATTAGAGAGAACCTGTCCTTGGGGTATTGCTGCATATCGCGCCATACTAAGGGCTAAGGATGCATGTATTTCGTCTAAGTTTCCTATTCCCTTTCCAATGGTATCACTCACCATATCTTTTACCAACTGCACATAATCGATTCCATCCATGCCTGTCGGAACAGCATTCAAACCATAACTGTGATGTCCCAAGTCACTCATGTCAAATCCCATTGCATTCAACTCAGGTAGGATTTTCTCCAAAACAACTTCCTCTGAAGGAGAGAATTGTATAACCTCAGGAAACAATACACGCTGACTGCCAGATGTCCGAGCTTTCAACTGCGCCAAATAACGTTCATAGCGGATACGGATATCAGCACGATGCTGATCGATGATCATTAGTCCGGATTTTACTGCTGTCATAATATATCGTCCCTTATATTGATAATGTACAGGAGACTTCTCTTCTATGAGTGGTTGAGGATTCGGTCTTTCCATGTCACTTCCCTCAGAGACTGGCTGGAAGATATCGGTTTCGACAGAACGCTGATGTGGCAGGCTCTCATAAAGTTGCTCCCATCCCTCAACAGTTTTCCGTGGATGCTCTGGATGTTGTTTAAATGGATTATAAGTCGGATTATACGAGGGAGACGGCATATCCGTCTTTCGTTGCGAGTCAAATGTCGGGATATCAGGACGACCTTCTGTATCAAAGTCTATTTGCGGAATCTCACAAAACTTACCAATGGCATCCCTGACTGCCGCCAGCAGAATCTGCCAGATAGCCTGTTCGTTCTCAAACTTGATCTCTGTCTTTGTTGGATGAATATTCACATCGATATCCGATGGTGCCACTTCAAAATAGATAAAGTATGGGACTTGCATGCCAACAGGTATCAGACGTTCAAAAGCCTGCATGACTGCCTTATGGAAATAAGCATGTTTCATAAAACGCCCATTGACAAAGAAACAATTCTGCGCACCTTTTTTCCTCGCCGACTCAGGTTTTCCCACAAAACCAGTAATCTTACACATGGTCGTTTCCACATCTACAGACAACAAGTCCTGATTGAAACGTTTCCCAAAAACATCAGCAATACGTTGACGAAGAGAACCACTCCGCAGGTTCATCAGTTCTTGTCCATTACTATGAAGAGAGAAGTTGATCTCAGGATAGACAAGGACAATCCGTTCAAAGGCAGTCAGGATGTTATTCAACTCCGTCGCATTCGACTTCAAAAACTTACGTCGTGCAGGAACATTGAAAAAAAGATTCTCCACTTTAAAATTACTACCGACAGGACAATTGACTGGTTCTTGAGACTCCACCTTTGAGGCAGAAATCGTCAAACATGTTCCCAAATCACTCTCAGCCATACGTGTGCGTAATTCCATCTGCGACACAGCCACGATAGAAGGTAATGCCTCTCCACGGAATCCCATCGTGGTAAGAGCAAACAAGTCATCAGCTTTCCGAATCTTGGAAGTGGCATGACGTTCAAAAGCAAGGCGGGCATCTGTTTCCGACATACCTTTTCCATCATCAATCACCTGAATAGATGTACGTCCTGCATCAACCACTAACACTCGAATAGTATGAGCACCTGCATCAACGGCATTCTCTACCAATTCCTTCACGACAGAGGCTGGACGCTGGATAACCTCACCAGCTGCAATCTGATTGGCCACGGAATCAGGAAGCAACTGTATCACATCACTCATGATATCCCTCCTTTCTTGTTTAATTTCTGTATAGGAGCCTCCCTGCGTTTGATTTCCTTCAACTCCTGTCCTGCATTCTTGGGTCGCCAGTTAAAAATATCTTCCTTGTTACGTGGACGAATATAATCAAACCACGCATACCGAGGCAGAAAATATTTTGAGGGTGGTATCTGTGTCATTGGATAAAGTGTCCCTACAGGTTTCTCCATCCATATCTTCTTCATTTTCCTATTCTCCAAAAACATCTTCATTAAAGGAGTCTCTGTATAGTTCAAACCAATCATTGAGCTGTCTGATTCATCTATAGGATAGTATACAATCAAAACATTACCTTTTGCATCAGTCTCATATATCTCTCCTTTCTCAAAGAAGGCGAACATCTCATTTGAAGACACTTGGTTGAAATGTATAGTATCAGGCATCTGTTCTGTAGAAAAAGCCTGTCCTATTACATGGGCCCTGTCAATCGTAGAGTCTTTCATATATACACGAATCTCCTCTCCGAACAATTGTTGGTTAGCGTTCCATACAATTGGGTCTCTATACATTGTCAGACAGGAGTCTTGAGAGTTGTATACCAAAGAGTCACAAACTGCCTGTACATCAATTCTGTACGCGCGAACCTTATTATACGCGTGTATCTTACGGTAGACGGAGTCAGTATTGATGTTAAATGTAAAGAGTTTGAAAGTGTCTGCGTGCATATAGAGCGTGTCTTTCTGAGAGTAATCCATCGCCACAGCACGTTTCGTCGCCATCGCATAACCTGTTGAGTCATTGTACTCACAATAGTCACCTGTGAGTTTGTTCTTATTGACAGAATCGACATAGACGACATTCCAATAGGCATGACTCGTACCTTTCTTGCTGTCATGAAAAACACTGTCACCCACTATAGAGCGCCCTTGATCATTCATCACCGAACGTCCGAACAATTCCATTTCCTCGGTATTCGTATTATAATAACCGTCTTCGCTGTAGATATGACTGGTTCCTGAGGTAATATTCGACGGGCCAACGATATGTGCACGGGATGTCTGGGTATCATAATACAAGGAGTCCGTTGTCAAATAGAACTTCTTGTTACGCAGACGAACGTCATAATAGAACATCGCCATCTTGGTATCCGTATGATACTCTCCCCAGTCACTAGTAAGCGTAGAGCCATTATCTACGAGTTTTCCTCCCTCAAAGAAATTTCCGAAATTATACAGTCGGTCGTAATCAAGACTATCTGTATACAAAGTAGACTGACGATGTTTCAAGATGACATTATAACGAGCCTGAGCTATCTGGGCATTACCATCATAATAGGCATAGTCGCTAAATAGTTTCAACGTATCCCCCTGTAGCATCTTCACATGTCCGAAAGCCTCGAAAGAGTTTGTCTCCTGAAAGAAATTGGCACTGTCACAATAGAGATTAGCCCCCATATGCCGGAAATGTACATTTCCTGTCAGAATCTGGGCATCCCCGTTTCGATACTGGTCATATCGCAGTTGGTCTGAATGAACCAAATAAACACGCTTATCTGTGGGCCGCTTGCTTGGAGTGTTACGCTTGCGGGTGGGCTGCATAGCCCATACGAGACTCAGTCCGAAAAGGCACAGCAGCAAAAACGCTACAGTACGAAGTCTCATTTAATCCAACCCTGATATTCAAATTGACAGTCTTTGTATCTGTCGTTTACATGGACATATGTCGATTTTATCTTATTGACAACCCATTCATGCAACACTTCCTCACGACGTTTGTTCAACACGACATCTTTCATCACTTGGAAATCTTCTGTGATAGTTGCCTTATGACCCTCCGTACGACTCTTCAACTTAGCAATAGCACATACTGTCTTACCACGCTCGTTAATCATCTGGAAAGGAGCAGAAATCTCACCCACCTTCAAGTTATCAACGACACGTGCCACTTCTGGGGGAAGGTCTTGTAACTGAAAACGGGAAGTTCTGCCATTTTGTGTCACATTCGCCATCAATCCCTTATTATTCCGAGTATCTTTATCATCAGAGAAGAGTGTCACAGCATCCTCGAAAGTAAACGTTTCAATGGCACGTCCTTCCTTATCCTTGTAAATACTCTTGATCATCTCTGGCGGCACACCATCACGAATGGCTGTAGCAACAGTGTCCAAACGAGCCAATGACTTATCTATTGCATCCTGACTCACTATCGGTTTACGTAGGATATGACGGACATTTACCTTGTCTCCGCGCTTGTCTATCAACTGGATGATATGGAATCCGAATTCCGATTCCACAATTTTCGAGACCTTCTTAGGATCTGTCAGATTGAATGCCACATTAGCAAAGGCAGGATCAAGTGTAGCACGTCCGGTAAATCCTAATTCACCGCCACGACGAGCTGTACCTGGATCTTCTGAATACATACGGGCTAAAGTCTGGAAGGATGTTTCTCCCTTGTTCACACGATCAGTATAATCACGCAGTTCATCTTTGACTCGATTGATTTCCTCCTGTTCAACACGAGGAGTCTGTGTAAGGATCTGTACTTCTACCTCCGTTGGGACAAAAGGAATGCTGTCTTGTGGCAGATTGTTGAAATAGCGGCGAACCTCAGCAGGTGTCACACTGATGTCTTTTACCAAATGACGCTGCATCTCCTGAATCATTTGACGATCACGATAAGATTCACGGAGTGTACTACGTATTTGGTTCATAGTCTTCTTGTGGTACTCTTCCAATTTCTCACGAGAGCCTATTACAGATATCATATATTCAATCTGCTGCTCGATACCCGCAGCGATATCTGCCTCAGTCACTTCTATACTATCAATGGCTGCCTGATTCAGATACAGTTTTTGTACTGCAAGTTGTTCTGGGATGGCACAATCAGGATCACCATT
Organism: uncultured Prevotellaceae bacterium; assembly: GCA_902800585.1. Taxonomy (GTDB): domain Bacteria; phylum Bacteroidota; class Bacteroidia; order Bacteroidales; family Bacteroidaceae; genus Prevotella. The sequence goes on along the minus strand of CADCEW010000022.1, from coordinate 12,877 downwards.
CCAGCGCACGCCCTCTTGTTGTGCCTGAAGACGCATTGACTCTACATCAGATTTGAGAATAGCCTCATCTCCCACAACCCAGATTACCTCATCCACGATACTCTGTACATTTGTACTGTCACTGAGAGTCTTTGCCTGTGTCGGCAAGACCAATCCCATAGCGACTACTGCTAAAATATTTCGTATCTTCATTCTCATCGATGATTATTTACTGTCTTTAATACTCTTTTATTCACTTTCACCGGATATTTCTTACGCAAGTCAGCAACCCAATGTTTATCCATCTCTTCCTGTAAGTCAGCAACCACGAGTTCCTTTACCTCTGTATAGTCTTTGGGCTTAAAACCCTTACGACGATATTTCTTTTTATTTTTCTTAAAATAATAAGAAAGTGCATGTTCGTCTTCTGCGGCATGTTTTCCCACAGACAGTTTGCTCTGCTCATAGAGAAGCAGTCCCTCATAAAACTCTTTCTGGAGTCCGTCTGCAGGAACTGGGGACTCTTCCACCAACATCTCAGAGACACCTTCTACTCTATCACCGCTGATTCTATTGATACCTACCTGAGATTGCACTTGTCTCTGGCCGAGTTCAGACGAAAGCAGTTCTTTCATCTCCTCATATGAATCCAGTTGCTTACGGTCTGTTATCTGAAAGATATGATATCCTATCGTTGACAAGAAAGGATGACTCATCTCATCTTTCTTTAATTTAAAAGCGACATCTTCAATTTCTTTCAATAACTGACCACGAGAATACCATCCCATCACACCACCTTCAAAAGCCGAGGTCTCATCTTGTGAATACTGACGTGCCAACTGTCCGAAGTCTGCCCCACCCTGTAGTTGTTTATAAATGGATTCTATCTGCCGCTTTGCTTGTTGTTGCTCCTCATAACGAGCTTTTTGAGGAACACGGATGAATATCTGAGCTAAACAAATTTGCCCGTCCATTCCTGTTTCCTTCTTTTTATTCTCATAGGCGGCATATGTCAGAGAAGGAGAAACATGATAATTACCGTTAGGGGCAGAAACTGTCGGCATCGGTAATTCAGACAGACATTGCGCATAGTCATTTTTAAACGCTCTCGTTGTATCAATATGAGCATCAAGGGCCGCCTTGACTTTCAGCTTATAGACAACATACAAATCCAGATAGTCTGACACCGTTTTGCGATCGACACCACTAAGTGTATTGTTTTTCAGATACGACTGTTCAAACTCCGATCGCATTACCGGCATATCACCAACAATAAACAAGATCGGATCATCATCTGCCTGAACCGCCAAAGGGACAAGCAACATGAAGATGAAAAACAGTCGGGATTTCATCTTAATCGTTGGGACGTGAATAATTAGGAGCCTCACTGGTTATCGTGATATCATGCGGATGACTCTCATTCACACCAGCGTTTGTGATACGTGTAAACTTAGCATCATGCAACTTCTCAATGGTTGCTGCACCGCAATAGCCCATACCGGAACGCAGACCTCCTACCATCTGATAGATAACCTCCTGAACAGTTCCTTTATAAGGCACACGTCCAGCAATACCTTCTGGTACCAGTTTCTTGACGTCCTTGGTATCTGACTGGAAATAACGGTCTTTTGAACCTTGTTCCATAGCTTCCAAAGAACCCATACCACGATAACTCTTGAACTTACGACCATTATAAATAATCGTGTCGCCAGGACTTTCCTCCGTACCTGCAACAAGAGAACCTATCATGACACAAGAGCCACCAGCAGCAAGAGCCTTAACGATATCTCCAGAATAACGCAATCCACCATCAGCAATCAAAGGAACGCCCGTACCTTGCAATGCCTTATAGACATCATAGACTGCACTCAACTGAGGTACACCTACACCAGCAACGACACGAGTGGTACAGATAGAACCAGGACCAATACCAACCTTTACGGCATCGGCTCCGTTCTCAACCAATATCTTCGCTGCTGCACCTGTGGCGATATTACCCACTACGATATCAATCTGAGGGAATGAAGCCTTAGCCTCACGCAGCTTATCTATCACGCCTTTCGAATGACCATGGGCAGTATCAATGACGATAGCATCTGCACCCGCATTCACCAAAGCCTGCATACGATCCAGAGTATCTGATGTAACACCGACACCGGCAGCCACACGCAGACGACCTTTCTCATCCTTACAAGCCATCGGTTTATCCTTTGCCTTAGTAATATCTTTATAGGTAATTAGTCCTATCAGATGATTGTCTTTATCTACAACAGGGAGTTTCTCTATCTTATTCTCCTGCAGAATCTGAGCAGCAGCAGTCAGGTCTGTCTGCTGATGTGTTGTCACCAGATTGTCTTTTGACATAATCTCATCAACGGGACGATCCAGACGACGCTCAAAACGAAGGTCACGATTTGTAACGATGCCCACCAGATGCTTCTCATCATCTACCACAGGAATGCCACCAATATGATATTCTGCCATGATATCCATAGCTTGAGCAACTGTCGAGCCAAGTGGAATTGTTACAGGGTCATAGATCATTCCATTTTCTGCACGCTTGACAATAGCTACCTCACGTGCCTGGTTGTCTATGGACATATTCTTATGGATAACTCCAATACCGCCTTCACGCGCAATGGCAATAGCCATCTGACTCTCTGTGACAGTATCCATGGCGGCTGTCACAAAAGGTATATTCAACTGAATGTTACGCGAGAACTGAGTACACAACTCTACTGTCTTGGGCAGTACGTCAGAATAAGCGGGAATCAACAGGACGTCGTCAAAGGTCAGGCCGTCCATAACAATTTTGTCTGCAATAAATGATGACATAAAAATACTCCTTTAAATTTTATTGCGTGCAAAATTACGCATTTTTTCCGACATGACAAGCGTTTCATCGTATTATTAATACGATTTAACGCGAATCATCAGTTAGCCATTTCGGAAATAAACTTGATACGTACCAAGCGAATCTCATCTTCTGAGCACTCATCGCCTAGTTCCTCTATCGCCGCCTCCAAAGAGTCAGTGTCAGATTCAGAGAAGTAATCATAGATGTCATCTATATGGTCCTCGTCCATCACTTCATCAAGGAAATAGTCTATATTCAACTTAGTACCACTATAGACTATTGCCTCCACCTCATCCAACAATTCCTCAAACTCCAGGCCTTGTGCATTGGCAATATCATCGAGTGCCACCTGACGGTCGATGCCTTGAATGATCTTCACTTTTAGCATCGATTTCTTTGCAACGGTACGCACTCGTAAGTCTGCCTGACGGGTAATCTCGTTTTCCTCACAATAGCGTTTGATAAGATCTACAAACTCCTTGGCATAAGGCTGTTTAACTTTGCCCTCTCCAACTCCTTGAATGTTTTTCAGTTCCTCCAAGTTCACAGGGTAGTCTGTAGCCATCTGTTCCAGTGACACATCTTGGAAAATGACATAAGGAGGACGATTCATCTGCTTCGACACTTTCTTACGTAAGTCTTTCAGCATGGCGTTAAGCGTCGGATCCAATGCACTCGTTCCGCCTTCTTGTTCTGGAGCAGCCTCATAATCATCATTGAACTCTTTGTCTTCTACTATCATAAAGGACTCCGGCTTCTTCAGGAACTTCTTTCCTGCCGATGTGACTTTCAATAATCCATAGTTCTCTACGTCCTTTTTCAGATAACCCGCTATCAATGCTTGACGAATAACAGGATTCCACATCTTCTCATCCTCATCCTCGCCAGCACCGAAGAGATCGTGGTCCTGATGCTTATGAGCCAGTATCTCCTCTGTTTCCCGTCCTGTTATGAAATCAATGACATAATCAGAACGGAAGTTCTCCTTGATCGCTATCACCGTATTCAGGACAATCACCAACAGATTCTTTGCTTCTTTCTTTGTCTTAGGATGCAGACAATTATCACAATTATGACAGTTATCCTGTTCATACACCTCACCAAAATAATGCAATAACATCTTACGGCGACAGACAGAAGTCTCTGCATAGGCTGCTGTCTCCTGCAACAACTGACGACCGATATCCTGTTCTGCCACAGGCTTTCCTTCCATAAACTTATCAAGTTTCTGCAAGTCTTTGTTGGCATAGAACGTGATACACATACCTTCACCGCCATCTCGTCCTGCACGACCAGTCTCCTGATAATAGCCTTCCAGTGATTTAGGGATATCGTAATGGATAACGAAACGTACATCAGGCTTGTCAATACCCATTCCAAAAGCAATGGTTGCCACTATGACGTCAATCTTCTCCATCAGGAAATCATCCTGCGTCTGTGAACGAAGGGCAGAATCCAAACCAGCATGATAAGCCTGTGCTTTAATTTCGTTAGCACGCAATATCTCTGCAAGTTCCTCCACCTTCTTTCGGGAGAGGCAGTAAATGATACCGCTCTTACCTGGATGTTGCTTGATAAACTTGATAATATCTTTGTCTACATCCTTTGTCTTCGGGCGCACCTCATAGTACAAGTTCGGACGGTTGAAAGAACTCTTGAACTCATCTGCGTCTACGATACCAAGATTCTTTTTGATATCCGTGCGCACCTTATCTGTAGCCGTAGCCGTCAATGCGATAATAGGAGCGTCCCCTATCTCATTGATGATAGGACGAATACGACGATACTCCGGACGGAAATCATGTCCCCATTCCGAGATACAATGTGCCTCATCTATCGCATAGAAAGAAATCTTCGCCTGTTTCAGGAACTCTACATTATCCTCTTTCGTCAACGACTCCGGAGCCACATAGAGCAGTTTCGTTCTGCCCGCTTTGACATCTTCCTTGACTTGGTCAATAGCCGCTTTGTTCAGAGAGGAATTCAAGTAATGAGCCGTACCCTCCTCACTCATGGAACTGATGACATCCACCTGGTTCTTCATCAAAGCAATCAAGGGGGAGATAACAATAGCCGTTCCATCCATCAGCAGTGAAGGCAACTGATAGCAGAGCGACTTACCACCCCCTGTAGGCATCAGTACAAAGGTATTCTTGCCATCGAGCACGTTCTGCACGATAGCCTCCTGATCACCTTTGAACTTGTCAAAGCCGAAATATTTCTTCAGGGCATCTGTAAGATTTACTTTCTGTTTCGCCATAGGCATTTTCACTTTTCACTATTCTCTTTTCACTGCAAATGCGACTTGTCTAATTGCTGTTGGGCATAATCGACTGTCACTTCAAAGGATTTTGTTCGTTTCGAAGGCACTTCAAACATCGCATCCATCATGATACTCTCTACAATAGAACGAAGACCACGTGCACCTAATTTATATTCTACTGCCTTATCCACTATCAGTTTCAGGGCTTCTGGCGTAAAGGTCAGTTTAATGCCGTCCATCTCAAACAGTTTTGTATATTGTTTGACGATAGAGTTCTTCGGCTCTGTCAGAATACGTTCCAACGCCTTGCGGTCCAATGGATTCAGATAGGTCAGCACAGGCAGACGTCCGATAATCTCAGGAATCAGTCCAAACGACTTTAAGTCTTGTGGTGCGATGTATTTCATCAAGTCCTCCTTGTCTATCTTACGGACATTCTGCACAGAGTTGTAACCCACCACATGGGTATTCAGACGCTGGGCGATCTTACGCTCTATTCCGTCAAAGGCACCTCCGCAGATAAAGAGGATGTTATGAGTGTCCACATGGATATACTCTTGATCGGGATGTTTACGACCACCCTGAGGGGGCACATTGACAATTGTTCCCTCCAATAGTTTGAGCAGTCCTTGTTGAACACCCTCACCACTTACATCACGGGTGATACTGGGGTTATCACTCTTACGCGCAATTTTGTCTATCTCGTCAATAAAGACAATGCCCCGCTGGGCTGCCTCCACTTTATAGTCTGCTACCTGCAACAGACGAGTGAGAATACTCTCCACGTCTTCACCTACATAACCTGCCTCCGTAAACACTGTCGCGTCGACAATGGTAAACGGCACATCCAGCATCTTGGCAATGGTGCGGGCAAGCAGCGTCTTTCCCGTTCCTGTAGAGCCCACCATGATGATGTTGCTCTTCTCTATCTCCACGCCGTTCTCATCAACAGGCTGTTGCAGTCGCTTATAGTGGTTATAGACGGCAACGGAGAGGAAACGCTTTGCCTCATCCTGTCCGATAACATATTGGTCGAGATAGTCCTTGATCTCCATGGGTTTTGGGACTTTCTTCAAGTCCAGACCTTCCACTGCTTTTTTCTTTGCATCAGGTCCATAGCCGTTCGCCTTGGCTATCTCGTATGCTTGAAAGGCACAATCCTCACAGATATTACCGTTCAAACCGGTGATGAGCAACTTGACCTCCTTATCGGAACGTCCGCAGAAACTACATACTTTCTTCATTACTTCTTCACCAACACCTGATCTATCATACCATACTCCTTCGCTTCCTCAGCCGTCATCCAGTAATTGCGGTCTGAATCGTTCCACACCTTGTCATAAGGTGTATGGGAGTGTTCAGAGATAATCGTATAGAGTTCTTTCTTGAACTTCATAATCTCTTTTGCCTCAATCTCGATATCCGATGCCTGACCCTGCACACCGCCTAACGGTTGGTGAATCATCACACGACTATGAGGCAATGCGGAACGCTTGCCTTCTGTTCCTGCGACCAACAGGACTGCAGCCATCGAGGCAGCCATACCTGTACAAATAGTAGCCACATCAGAGGAGATAAACTGCATGGTGTCATAGATACCCAGACCTGCTGTCACACTGCCTCCAGGAGAGTTCAAATAGATAGAGATATCCTTGCCACTGTCCACAGAGTCTAGATATAACAGTTGCGCCTGCAACGTGTTAGCAGTATAGTCGTCAATCTGTGTTCCGAGGAAGATGATGCGGTCCATCATCAAACGAGAGAACACATCCATCTGGGTGACGTTCAACTGACGCTCCTCCAGGATATATGGGTTCAAATACTGTGCCTGAGCACTCATCACCTCGTCGAGTACGAGGCCGTTAATACCTAAATGCTTGGTAGCATATTTTCTGAAATCGTTGTTCATAATCTTTAGAATGTAGATACAAAATTACGAAAAAAAGTCGGAACACAATGTATTCCGACCTATTTTTTTGGTTAAAGAAATATAATTCTTCTATTTACCTGATACCATCTTCTGGAAGTCCTCCAAGGTGATGTCTTTCTCGTCGAGTTTAACTACGCCCTTCAGAGCGGCTGTCAACTTCACGTCAACGGCACGATCCACTAGTCCGTCCACGTTCTCACGCTTCTTCAACATCTCTGCGGCATAGTTCTCCAGATACTCATCGGGAACATTCGACATGCCATACTGAGCAAACTGTGCACGGGCAGCCTCTTTGGCAACAGACTTCAAGTCATCTTCCTCGACTTTGATACCCTGTGCTTCTACGAGTTGCTCCTTAATAAGGTGCCAGCCAAGCTCCTTGATGCTTGCCTCGAAGTTCTTCTCAACGAAATCAGCACCCTTGTCCTTGTTGTTGTTCAGCATCACACGCTTCAGGATAGCCTCTGGGAATTCCAGTTTACCCACTTTCTTCTCCATGTGCTTGCGGACATCCTGCAGGAACTGATAGTCGGAATCTGCCTTGAATTGCTGACTGATGATGTCTGCAATCTTCTGACGGAACTCCTTCTCGTCCTTCACTGTACCCTCGCCAAAGGTCTGGTCGAACAGTGCCTGATTAACCTCTGCCTTCACGAAACGGCTGATTTCAGTAATCTGATAAGTAAAGTCGCCCTCGTGATCTTTTACATCTTCCTTCTGGATCTTCAACAAGGAAGAAACCTCTACGTCACTCTCCGGATAAGCCTTACGGGGATTCCAAGTGATGATATCGCCCAACTTTGCGTTCTCAAAGAGTTTCTTCTGGTCTTCCACCTTCATATACTGAGGCATCAGCACAGCATCAGCAACGGTGATACCACTTTCTTTCACATTACCCTTCTCGTCCAACTCTCGGAGGTCACCCTTCAGCATGTCACGCTGCTCAGCATCAAACTGTTCAACCTTCTCATACTGTCCAGCACGACTCTGGTACATCTCCACCTGTTGGTCGATGAGTTTGTCGTCAACAGTAATGTTATAATAGTCAATCTTGTCCTTGCCAGAGAGAGCAGCCTTGAACTCAGGAGCCACAGCAATGTCAAACTTAAACTCCAATGGCTCATCGCTTTCGAAGTTCAATGGCTTCTGCTGATCACTGGGCAATGGCTCACCCAGCATATGAATGTTGTTCTCGCGAACATACCCATAGAGTTTCTCACCCAGCATCTTGTTTACTACGTCCACCTTAACAGCAGCACCATACTGGCGCTTAATCAGACCCATCGGAGTCTGGCCGGGGCGGAATCCAGGAACGTTAGCACGCTTACGATAGTCTTTCAAAGTCTTCTCGACTTCATCCTGATAGTCTTTTGTCTCAAGCGTAATGGTCATCAAGCCATTAATCTTGTCAGGAGCTTCAAATGAAATATTCATCTTTTATTTTACCTTATTTATTTATAATATTCGTTTTGAGCGTGCAAAGGTACGAATAAGTGAGCAAAAAACCAAGAGAATCTTAAGTTTTTTCGAACGAGAGTACCTTCGACGACAGTCAAAGATAGTGCAAATCGAGCTTTTTATTTCTTCTTCGCTTTCTTTTTCTTTATCTCGTAAATCAAAGAGATGAATGCGATGATTATGCCTATCACACCTACCAATAGGCATATCAGATCATAATTCTCTTTTGCCCAAGTTGTTATTGCTTCCATATCTTAGCCTCAAATTGTTTTTTACATCTTACATCTAAATAACTACCAATTAGGAGGTAGCACAATATTCTCTACTTCGTGGGCTGCATTAAAGAGCGGCGAGATTTCGTCGTCTGTGAATCCTGCGATGCCACAACCAATGCGAGTAACCAAGAATGTCAGGTTCTGATGCTCCTTGGCAAACTCGATGAACTCGTCAACATAGGGCTTTATTGTTTCTACGCCACCCTGCATCGTTGGAATGGCATAACTCTGTCCTTGCAATCCGACGCCCTGTCCCATGATGGCACCAAACTTACGATGGGCAATATAGGCTGCACCTCCACCATGCATACCACGAAGGTTGCTGCCAAACACAAAGATCTCGTTGGGCTGGAGTTCCGTAATAAACTCCGGAGTTGTTCTTTTCTTTTCCATATATTCGAATTTTGCTGTTTTCATTCTTCCATGTCTCATGGCTGATGGTGGGCATGGTGCAGAAGCTTCCATCATCGCCTCCTCGTAAACCAAAGCACGATCTTCCATCACCTCTGGCATATCCAGGTCCATATCGAAGTTTTTCTTGAAATAAGGTACAATGATCTCTTCCTTCAGTTTCTTATACCGCTGTGAGATGGCTGCTGGCGAAATCCCCATCTGCGCAGCTATCTCCTTCCCTTTGAAGCCCCTTTCCAGCATCATGAGGATGATAAGCCTGTCCTTACGCTCCATCGGCACATGGTCACAGACATCCTCCACCATGCGATTGAATTGCAAACGCAAGTCGCTTGTCACATCAAACGAGCGCAGATAGTCCTCAAAGGTAATGCTGCCATACTCCTTCTTGTACCATTTCAGCGCATCGAGCACAACATAACGGAAACCGTTAATAAGCCAAGTCTTCAGACTCACCTCTGGCGAATGGTCTTCCAATGGTTTCCAGTCATGCTCCATCAAGTAGAGGGCATACTGGTGCGCCAGTGACATAAAGTCCAGGTTCTGCTTTCCTTTCAGCTGGTACCGCTGGTCAAAGATATGATAACCCACCTCACAATACCCGTAGAAATACTCACGGATAATGTAAGGATCCCCCCTGCGGAAGCCTTTCAATATCTCATCATCTGATAGCCTTTGATAATACATATACCCTTATTTTGTGGCGAATTTACAAAAAAAAATGCGATACTGCTTAATTTTTTCTGAAAAACTTCTTTAAAGAGATAAAGACATGTCAAAAAAATGAAGTTTCACCATTTAAAAAGTTACAAATATGAAAACGAATGAAGTAAAAACAAAGCGAGTTCACAACCTGATTATCGTAGATGAGAGCGGTTCTATGTACGTTATCCGCAAGCAAGCCTTTACAGGCATGAACGAGACCCTGCAGACTGTTCGTCAGATGCAGAAGAAATATCCAGACACTGAACAACGTGTAACCCTGTTGACTTTTGATACAGGTCATACTACCTGGCACTACGACAATACGGCAGCCAACAAAACCAAGGATCTCTCATGGAAAGCCTATAACCCTGGCGGCGGAACACCTCTCTACGATGCAATAGGTAAAGGCATCTCGAAAGTCAACGCCCAGATTGAGGAAGGCGATAACGTACTGGTAACCATCATCACCGATGGTGAGGAGAACAGTAGCGACGAGTGGACCCTGAAGATGGTACGTACCCTCATTGAGAAATTGAAGAAACAGAACTGGACCTTCACGTTGATTGGTACAGATAACCTCGATGTTGAGACGATGGCCCACTCGTTTGCCATCGACGAACACATGGAGTTCTGTCAGGATGAGGCAGGCACCAAGGCTATGTTTGCTCGTGAGCGTAGGAGTCGTGAACGCTATAACTGCTGTGTCGAAGCCAGTATGCCAATGCCTGTTGGACGATTCTTTGAGGAAGAAGAAAATTAAAAACAAAGAATGCAGAGGCTTCTACCTCTGCATTCTTTTTCTCCCTCTTTTTTGTATACACTACTTCTTTTCAAGTATCTGTTCGGCATGCTCCTTTGTCTTCACCTGCTTGCCGACAAATATCTGTTCGATGATACCCTCCTCATTAATAATAAAGGTAGTGCGGATAGTACCCATCGTCTTTTTGCCATACATCACTTTCTCGCCCCAGGCACCCATCGCCTCCATCAGTGTCTTATCCACATCTGCAATCAACGGGAAAGGCAGTTCATGTTTCTCTTTGAACTTCACATGCGAGGCTGCAGAATCCTTGCTCACGCCAACCACTTCATAACCTGCCCCTTGCAACTCGCTATAATGGTCGCGCAAACTGCAAGCCTCAGCAGTACAACCACTCGTGTTGTCCTTCGGATAGAAGTACAACACTAACTTACGTCCTTTGTAATCACTCAGACGGATATCCCGTCCCTGTTCGTCCTTGCCCAATATCTCAGGCGCCTTGTCTCCAATGTTCATCGTTTATTTCGTTTTTAGTCTGTTCATGATGCAAAGATACAAAATTTTCGAGTAAGAGAGAACTAATCACTGCAAAAATATGTCACTCATCAGTCACTATGACATCCTAGTGCTACTAGTGCTACTAGTACTACTAGTCTTACTAGTGCTACTAGTCGTCACTAGCCCTACTAGCCTCGGCCAACCTCATCTTTAGCTCTTCGTTCTCGGCTCTTAGCCGCTGGTTTTCGGCCTCCAGTTCGCGGAGGCGATGGTCGATGCCTTCACGATAATTCGTACGGGCTGCATGCATGCGCTCCTTGATGCCGCCTTCCCAAAGATGGTTTTCTGATTCTTTTCTTCCATATTTATATTTGAATAGTTGACTTCGCTATTCAGGTGACAAAGATAGTGCAAAATTCCGACTAAGCGAAGAAAATGAGAATGTATTTTCATTTTTGAGCGTGAGAAATCGTATCTTTAGCACGCTTTGTACCTTTAGGTCAAAGAAATTTATCTAAATCGAATGAAAAACCAGATTTATTTTTCAAGGTATTCGAACGACACTTTTGAGGAGTAAGGAGCCTTCTTACGTTCTTGCACCTACGGGTGAACAATCTTTCACCTGCAGCTGCAAGGTCTTTCTGCCATAAGTGAAAGATGGTGCAGCCCTAACTGAAACCCTGCTTTTAATAAAAAGAGACAGGTCATTGATACTTTTGAAAGGAATCAACAACCTGCGCCTACAATTATACTACCGTCTTATGTATATTTCCGCTATTCTAACATCCTCCCCTTTTTGTATAATCTTCTTTCCTATTATTCTTTTTTCCCATTTATTACTTATTTTTTCTGGTGTAAAATATTTCTTTGTAACATAAGTAACCCCTCCACTAACATATGTACTTGTAGAAGGAGGAAAGTATCCATGATTCCAATCAGATGAATAAGTACTTTCCAACTTTCCATTTATATATGTGTCTGAATGATATTGCGCGGGGATTCTCTTTTTTACAAGTACACTATCTCCATACACATTTTCCGTTTCATTGAAAGAATCGAATTTTTTAATAACATCATCCAAAACATTATATGCATTCGAATAATTATCCTTATTAATCCAAGCAATAATATCATCTTTAGAATCCATAAATTGTATTTGCTTGACGGAATTATTAGATGCTGCAATATTTACTGCATTATTCCAATCGTTTTTAAACAAATCAATTGTTGGATTTTCATCATTAACAACAAAATGCACAAACATGACTCCATGTTTATTAACATTATATTCTATGTTAGCATTTAAGAATAATACTGTACAAAATGTCAAATAAAAACACAAACATATTTTTTTCATATTAATTGAATATAAATTATAATTTTTTTTTATTTGATTCATACAAAATAAAAAACGTGGACAATTTACTTCGTCTACGTTGTTCAGGTATCGGCAAACACCTAGTTTCTTAAACGAATAAAAGCCCACGCCTTGCGACGTGAACTCCAACTTCAGTTCTTGAAACTGTTTGTGAAATTTTGCCGATTTCGAACAACAAGAATCTAAAAGTGGATGTTCATCCTATATGTCCTTGTAAAGTTATCTTAGCCCATAGGCATTTTAGCATTTAAATGGTTTGACATAATTCACTATTTCATTCGCAAAGATATAGATTATTTCTTATAGTTGCAAGTTTTTCAAAAGAAAAATAATAAAAATGCTAGAGTTTGAACGTACTTTTTA
>CADCEW010000021.1 GCA_902800585.1 uncultured Prevotellaceae bacterium | reverse complement strand
GCACCGCAATTGTCAACCGCAATAAGGATCCAAATTGCAGTCAATCTAATCATTAACCCTTTAAAATTTAAAACCATGAGTCAGAAATTTATTAAGAAACTTAATTCAAACGCATCGTTTGTAAGCCACAAACGGGTCGAAAATCGCGATTAAGCGAGTACAGACCAATCTTGATTGAAGTCTGTCGAGCGTGAGCGATTTAGACGAAGTCAAAATACGTTGTTTACTCGTTGTTTACTCGCTTGTGCTATAAGTATGTACGCTCGAACCTTGGGCGGAAGGGAGATAATTGATGCCCCACCAACACATTTGCAGGAGGACGAACGAAACGACGAGTATCCAAATAGCCAGCCGCTCGCGATTGCGTGGGAGTTGACGATAATGTATATATATTAGGTATGCGAGCCAAGTGATGGCAGCCCAGGTCTCTTTGGGGTCCCACGACCAATAATGTCCCCAAGCCTCTTTCGCCCAGAGAGCACCAAAGAGCATGCCGATGGTGAGGAAGGCAAGGCTCACATAGACGAGGTCGTCAGTTAATTTCCACCAGGCGATGATGACAGCTACGCCAAGCAGAGTGTATGCAAAGATATAGACAAAGACATGGGGCGCGAACCAAGGACTTTGAAGGGCAGGCACCAGTGTCTTTGTGTTGTAACTATCAAAGAAGAAGTAGGCAAAGAGGGATGCGACGACAAAGAGAGCGAAGTAAGTCCAAAGCGCCTTGCTCGTAGCCTTTCTCAATCTTCTCCACAACACCAAAAACGTCATGAGCACCGCTCCTGCCAGCATCATATAAAAGCCCGCATAGACCAGTGGCAACCATGGGTCACTAACGAGTTCGAGTATTGATATCTGGCTTTGAACACCCATCTGCGTGTCGTAGCCATACTGATATATCTTCCAGCCATCTACTTCGTAGGGCTTATTTACGTCCACGATGGTCTCAATGTTCTTGCCCAACTTTGTCTGTATCTGAATCTCTGAAGCGAAACGCTTAGGCTTACCATCTTCGTACGTCTCCATGATGAACTTCTTCAGTTCGATGGCTATCGGCATCTGCTTGATGGTGCCGCCTTGTTCTAAAGCTCTCCACTCAGGCACACCAATGGCAGTAATCATCTTCACCCGCTGCATATCGGCATTACCCAAAGTGGCAGTAGTCAATGCTAAGAAAAGCCCCAGATGGTTCAGCAGAAAAGGAATATCGCGTTTCAAATTGACAATTGACAATTGACAATTGACAATTCTTCGCAGGATGATGACTCCCAGAATCAACGTGATATGTATATATATCAGCACAAACGGCCAGAACGACAGCATATTGTTCAACCACGTGCCACCTTCCTGCTGTCGGGTCAGTCCCATGATGATGGTCAGAAGAATGGCACACACCATTGCTGGTATGGCTGCTTGATACGTGCCGATGAACTGGAAGGCATACACCTTCTTCCTAAATAAATAAACGAGTGCGATGATAGCCAGAAATACTGCCAGCACAATGATGTTGGCAGGCCAAGCAAATGCCTCCCACACTACAGGACCGACACTTAACTGCAGTGCCAGACCTGCAACAATAAGACCTCCTCCTATCAGGAAGCCTTCCTTAAAGTTCCAAGGTTTCGTCCACATCAAATTATTACCAATGTACTCCAAAGAGTGCCAAAACGATGGCAGTCAGGAGAGTAATTGTAAGGATACAGATGGGCACCATGCAATGGTGCATCTCATACTTGGCAGGAATGGTGACGCGACAATAGAGCCAATGAACAAACCAGCCTACGAAGCCGCCCCAAAGGAGTCCTACGGCGATATCGCCAGGATAGTGGACACCCAGATAAAGACGGGTATAGCAGTTAATCAGCGAGTATCCCACCAGGAAACAGGTAAGCAGTCGCTGTCGCATCAACAGGGAGAAGAAGATGGCGATGCTGAACGTATTGGCAGCATGAGCAGAGAAGAAGCCGTAATTGCCCCCACGATAGCCGTTCACTACATCCACCAGCGAACCAATCTCCGGATCGTGAGTGGGTCGCCAACGAGCTACAAGCGGTTTGACGATACTATCGTCAACGGCTCCTGCCAACAGGTAACACAATCCTGCTGCACCCAGAATCAACAAAACGTCACGAACATTCTTGTTTGACTTCAAGACGACATAGAAGAGTCCCAAGTAAAGGGGTATCCACGTCAATCCATTGGTCAGTGTCAGAATGAGGTAATCCATGAACAGCGAGTCGCTGCCATTCACCATCAATAGTAATTCCTTATCAAACTGTATGATTTCTTCCATAATGGAAATTATTAACCTTATATTATTTCAATTTCCTTCGTCTCTATCCAACCTTCTTTGCCATCTGCCACACGGATTTCTTTCCAGTCGTTCATAGAGCCGTCTGTAATGGTGACCTTTGTCCCCTCATGTAGGATGAAGAGGTCGGTGCCGTTCTTGGAAGGTGTACTCTTCACCGAGGCAGCCGTTGTTGTGATAATCGCCCCTGTACGATGCGTCAGTTTATGCTTCTGCTGGAAAGCGAAAAGATTACTCAGCAGGAAAACAATCAATAAGAACAAGGCCCCGAAGAAACCTATCTTCTGTAGCCACATACGACCAGAGAAAAGATAAACAAGGGCAAGGATGATAGCAACAGCAAGGGCTATCAGGGCAATACGCGCCCATGCATCCACACTCATGAGGTTCACCAACGAGTGATACCATGTGACAAAGAACATCTCTGACTCAGGTGTAATCTTATCAATAGTCTTCGAGCGAGCCATCTGCAGGTTGAAACGGATATCGTCATCTCCAGGAGAGAGCAACAAGGCACGCTCGTAGTTCAAGACAGCTTTCGTGATATTATCCATGCGATAATAAGCATTACCCAGATTATAATACAGATCGGCACTCACTCCATGCTTCAGCAACGCCTCATAGTCAGCAATGGCCTGTTGATAGTTCTCACGGAGATAAGCACTGTCTGCCTGCGCCTTGGTAATGGCATAAGAGGCTAAAGGTAAAAAGGTAAAGAGGTAAAGAGGTAAAAACCATTTTACCCACCTTAGCACCATATTTCGTGATATATTATTCATCATTCTTTTGTTTTACTTTTTTACCTTTTTACCTTTCATGAATTCTTCAATCTTCATAATCGCCTGGATAGCGGCATCATATACCTTATTCATATTACCACTGGCATCACCTGGTGCATAACGGGCATACTCACACTCGTCAAGGGCACCGATAAACTGCGTAACAGTATCATTGTCAACACCACGTGCTGTCAATCGCAGACTGATATTATCACGAGACAGTTGTGTGACTGGCATATCCAGTTTATCACCCACATATCCCCACAAGGCACGAAGAACCTCGTCATAGAACTCATTCTGCTTGCCAGCCTTCAGCAGTTTATTGGCAACACGCAGGCGACGGACTGCCACCTTGTTGGCACGCTTGCCACGCATCTTACCGATATTCGCATTCTCTACGGCACGATGGCGGAAGATGATAAACAAGGAGATGAAGACAGCCAGTAATACAGCAAGAGAAACCCAATAGAACACCGAACCGAAGAAATAGTCTCCGACAGCACGCAAAGGTGTATTCTCGGTCTTGATATAACGGATATCCTTATTCAACTGTTTCACTTCCTCACCCGTATAGGTAGCGACACTGGATGAACCATCGCCTTTCGCCACATCCAACGTAAAAGACTGTGAGCGTAATGTCTTATAGGTGTTGGTCTGTGTATCGAAATAAGTAAACTCAACAGGAGGTACTTCGTATTTCCCCTGATGACGAGGCACCATGAGAATATCGTAGATCATACTGCCCTCCATACCACTGGTGGTAAGTTTTGTCTTATCCGTAATCTTCGCATCATACTTGTCAAAGTCTTTCGGAAGATTGACAACAGGCTGTTTGATGAGTTTCAGGTTTCCTGTTCCACTCACAATGACACGCATCGTCACAGGGTCATTTGCTTTTACCTCATTCTTATCGAGTTGAGCCGTCAGCGTGAACGTTCCTACTCCACCTGAAAAACCTGTCGGATGAGCGGGTAACGGGTCAACAGTGATGGTTATTCCTGGAGCCGTTATCTCTTTCTTTACCTCCACATAGCCGGAACCGCCATTAAAGAAGGCCTCAAAAGGATCGACATTACGGTTTTGCAGCACCACCATTCCTTCGTAGGTGATACTCGGAATCTCTAACTTACCTGTCGTCTGCGGGAACATCACATACTGCTGCCATGTGACAGTACGATAAGGACGACCATTCAGTGACTCGACCTTGAAACTCTTCTGTTGTGGCAACGGAACTTCACGCGTATAGAAACTCTTCAAGTCAGGCATCTTACCATTCAAAGAGGTCAGGTCGACAAGCGTATAAACCTTATAGGTCAACAAGATAGGTTCCTGTTCATGCACATGACTCTTGTTGGCACTCACCTTGATAAACAAGTCGCTGCCAGAGATATGACTGCCTGCGGCACGCATCTGCGTATTACCACTCGGTGAACGCTGACCGCCTGTATTACCACTATTGGACTGTGCCGTACCTGACACCTTGATATGTAACTCATTAGAGCGTATTGTCTTTCCATGAACCGACGCATGAGCGGCAGGTATCGTAAAGGAGCCGTTCTTCGTGGCAGAGAGGATATAAGTATAGGTGACAGACGACGAACTGGAAGTATGTCCGTTCACCATCTGATAACTGGACTGCGTGGAAGTGCTGGGTCCCATCAACACATCAAAGGCATCAGGGATATTACCTGCACGGAAGCCACTGACATCATCAGTATTTACCGTATAGGTAAGACGGAACTGCTCGCCCACTGCTACTTGTGAAGGAGCACGCCCCGTAATCTGCTGTGCCATGGCAGCTAAAGGTAAAAAGGTAAAAAAGTAAAAAGGTAAAAACCATTTTACCCACCTTTGCACCTTATTATATTGTATCCCTTTCATCATTTCTTTTTTACTTCTTTACCCTTTTACTTTTTTACCTTTCAACTTACCAGTTCTTCTGTAACCTGCGTGACTGCTTCTTCTGCTGAGCCTTCTTAATACGCTCTTGCGTATTCTTCTCCTCCTGCATGGCGGCATTCAACAACTGCTCCGCATTCTCCTTACTCATCTGAGGCTTTTGCTGCTGTTGTTGCTGCTTGTCCTGCTTCTGCTCGTCTTTCTTATCCTGGTCCTTCTTGTCCTGGTCTTTATTCTTGTCTTTATTGTCTTTCTGATCCTTGTTCTGTTGCTGTTGATTCTGCTGGTTCTGCTGTTGTTTCTTCTGCTGATGCTTGCAGACTTCCAGGTTATAACGCGTCTCATCGTCATAAGGATTATTACGCAAGGCCTCCTTATAGGCTTCTATTGCCTCCCCATACATCTGATGTCCCTGACAGATGACACCGATGTTATGATAGGTCCATGCCTTACGTCTGGCATTCGTCTCTATCTTAGCAGCAGCCTGATACTGTTCGATGGCAGCGGAATCTTTCTTCTGAGCCAACAAAGCATTACCCAGATTATAATAGGCCTGCGGATTACGCGCATTCTTCTCCATCGCCTTGCGATAGTTCACTTCTGCATCGGCATACTTACCTGCCCTGTATTGTTTATTACCATAACGGATATAGTCGCGATCACTTTGAGCCTGTACTGACAATGCCACCAATAACAACAAGATGGTAACGACCTTCTTGCGACCAAACAGATGAAGCTTCTTGAGGTGTGGATTCTTGATTTCCAACAGACAGATCTCTGCTATCAATAATAGCAATACCAATATCCCGACAGCCTGGAACTGTTCGTCATAGTCGCTGTAAATTGTACTGGAAATCTCTTTCTTCGCCAGTTTATCCAGTTCTGTATTCAACTGTTCCTGTGCATGACTGTTGTTCTCTACATGGATATAGGCACCGCCACCAGCCTCAGCGACCTGTTTACACATCTCTTCATTCAGGGCAGACATCACTGTCTCGCCTGTATTGTCTTTCATATAATCACCCGTTCCGGGAATAGGTATGGGTGCACCTTTCGTAGAACCGATACCAAGGACATAGACACGCATGCCTTTCTCCTTGGCTTCCTGGGCAGCCTCCAAAGCACCGCCTTCATGATCTTCTCCGTCTGTAATCACAATGATGGCCTTCCCCACTCCTTCTTCCTGTGTGAAACTATGGGTTGCCATATTCACGGCTGCTGCAATATCCGTACCCTGCGTCTCTATCATAGACGGCTCGATACTACTCAGGAACATCTTCGCAGAGACAAAATCGCTGGTAATCGGCAACTGTACGAATGCATCTCCTGCAAAGACTATCAGACCAATCTTGTCATTGGTGAAATGATCGACCAGATTTTCCACCATCATCTTCGCACGGTCCAGACGACTCGGTGCTACATCCTCAGCAAGCATCGAGTTACTGATATCCAAAGCAATGATGGTCTCTATACCTGTACGTTTCTCATGCGTAATCTTCGTTCCCATCTGCGGACGAGCCAACATGACTATCAATAAGGCAAGGGCTGTCAGTAACAGACAGAATTTCACCAACGGACGGAAGCGAGAGACGTCTGGCATCAGTTGGCGCACCAGTTCTATATCACCAAAGCGACGAAGTTGCTTACGCTGGCGGATAACCATCCACCAACGAATCAATGCCAATACAGGTATCAGCACCAGCGCATAGAGATATATAGGGTCTTCAAATCGAAACATAACTTCTTACGGTAACTTTCTAAATACGGTTATTCTCAGGAAAATCTCCAACAAGAGGAGCAGGATGGCCACCATTGCAAAGGGCTGATAAGCGTCATACTTCTTACTGTAGGTCTTGACACTCAACTTAGACTTCTCCAACTTGTCGATCTCCTTATAGATATTCTGCAACTCACGGTTATTTGTCGCACGATAGAAATCACCATCTGTGGCTGCAGCAATTTCACTCAACGTCTTGCTGTCAATCTCCACTGGGATATTCACATACTGTACACCACCTGCGACAACCATCGGATAAGGAGCCACCTTGTTGGTTCCCACTCCAATCGTATAGACACGGATACCCAGACTCTTGGCAATCTCGGCAGCAGTCATCGGTGAGATGTCACCACGGTTATTACTACCGTCAGTCAACAAAATGACCACCTTGCTCTTTGCTTTTGAGTCCTTTAAGCGACTCACTGCGTTGGCAAGTCCCATACCTATCGCCGTTCCGTCTTCTATCAATCCACTGGTTGCAATATCCGTCCGAACACCTTGCAAAAGATTCAACAGCGATGCATGGTCGGTAGTCATCGGGCACTGGGTAAAGGCTTCACCTGCAAAGATAGTCAGTCCGATATTATCATTAGGACGACCAGCTATAAACTCTGCGGCAACATCCTTGGCAGCCTCTATACGATTCGGTCGTAAGTCTTCTGCCAACATCGAACCCGAGACATCCATTGCCAACATAATGTCAATACCTTCTACCGACTTGTTATTCCATGAATTGCGAGTCTGCGGACGAGCCAATATGATAATCAGCAACACAAAAACCGCAATACGTAATATCAATTGTAATGGCATCAGCGTCACCTTCCAACTACGCGGAGCAAAGCGATAGGCTTTCGTATCGCTCATGCGCATCGTCGGTTCCGTCTTCTTCCTATACATTAGATACCATAAGATATAAGGTATCAGCAGGAGCAGAAGAAACAGATATTCTTTATTCGCAAATTCCATTCTATTCTCTATTCATTAAATGAATTCTGTTAAAATCATCAGTCTGTATATGACATATCCTATCAGTACCACACTGACGACAATGATACTACCGATAGTCCATTTCAGGATACGACGGGTTTTCAGTGAACGCTGGTCTGCTTCCGAGAGTTGAGGCTTTTCTTCTTCCACCACCTGCAATTCTTGTTTGGTCTGATTGATAAACTCAATAGCACTCACCAGGTTCTTATCATTCTCGTTAATCAGTGTCGAATATTTGGCAAATTTCACCAAGTCTGCCGTTGTAAAGAGTTCACGTAACTCATCCAGAGACTTCTGATCACCGTCTTGTGTCAATCGTTCTATAATCTCCGAACTCGTCATCTCCATCGCAGAGAACTTATAACGTTCCTCGATATATCGACGCAACGTATCCGTCAGTTTGGTATAGTATTCCTTCTGGTTTTCCGAGGACACCATCTTATCAGCCTTGATCTTTTCTATCTCCTTCATAGCTTTCTGGTGCGGCAACAGTCTCTTGACTATCTTGAAACTTTTGATGATAGGCTTATTATCACGCAGACGCAGATAGAGATAATAAGCGACAGCCATCAATAATAATATCAAGACACTCAACCAAAAAGCCGTCGACCAATCGCTCCAAAGGAAAGGATTGTTTTGTACATCCTTAGGACCATAATACTGATTAAGATTTGTCGTATCAACTTCAACCTCAAGTACTTTCAGCGCAAGACTCTTGCTTTGGTACATCTTTCCGTCGACCTTCACTTGGAAGGGAGGCAGGTAATAGAGTTTGCCATCAAAGGAGGTGAGCGTATAGACACGTGATATCTGCTGCTGTCCTTGTTCCAACTCTTCTTTCTGCTCCTTACTGATGTTCAATACCTCCACACCCGCAACCAATGTATCACGGGATTTGAAGGAAGGAAAGACTACCTTGGCATTGGAAGGTGTCGTAGCCGTCACCGTGACATGCACCTGTTGGCCAATCAACATCTGGATAGAGTCAATCTTTGCCTCTACCCCAACCTGTGCTGTCATCGTGACCACAGTGCATATCAAACCGAACAATACCAGTATCCGCTTCATTAACTTCGTTGTTTAAATAGCATCAGCAAATGCTTCACATAGTCTTCGTTCGTCGCAATACTGATCATATCCACATTACTCTTGTTCATGGTCTCCCGGAGTTGCTGCTGACGATTCATCCAATAGTGCTCATGTGCCTGACGGAGTTTTCTGCTACTGGTGTCAATATACTGTTCAAAACCAGTCTCAGCATCCACTACACGCATCAGTCCTACATTCGGCAACTCTTTGGCACGAAGGTCATACACCTGAACAGCCACCACATCGTGTTTACGGTTACAGATTTGCAAAGGCTGCAGGAAATCCTGTTGTACGTAGAAATCACTGAGGACAAAAGCAGTGCAACGACGTTTTGCCACACTTGTCAGAAACTCCAAGGCTTGTTTGATATCAGTACGTTTACTCTCAGGTTTGAAATCCAGCAGTTCTCTGATGATATAGAGGATATGCTTACGACCTTTCTTGGGAGGAATGTATTTCTCGATATGGTCGGAGAAGAATACCACACCTATCTTATCGTTATTCTGGATAGCACTGAAAGCAATGGTGGCAGCAATCTCCGTCACCATATCACGCTTCATCTGCCGTTGTGTTCCAAAATCCAACGAGCCACTGACATCAATCATCAGCATCACGGTCAATTCACGCTCCTCTTCAAAGACTTTCACATAAGGACGATGGAAACGCGCCGTCACATTCCAGTCGATGTCACGCACATCATCACCATATTCATATTCGCGCACCTCGCTGAAAGCCATACCACGCCCCTTAAAGGCAGAATGGTATTGCCCAGCAAAGACATTGGCACTCAGTCCGCGCGCCTTTATCTCTATCTTCCTTACTTTCTTTAAAATCTCAGATGTCTCCATCAAGGAACTTCTACCTTATTAATAATCTTTGAGACAATCTCCTCACTGGTGGTGTTACTTGCCTCTGCCTCGTAGGTCAGTCCGATACGATGACGCAGTACATCATGGGCAACGGCACGAACATCCTCAGGAACGACATAACCGCGACGCTTGATAAATGCATAGGCACGCGCTGCCTTTGCAAGATTGATAGAAGCCCGGGGACTACCACCGAAGGAAATCAGATCCTTCATATCCTTCAATCCGTAACGGTCGGGATAACGTGTCGCAAAGACTATGTCAGCGATATACTGTTCTATCTTCTCGTCAATATAAACCTCACGAACAACTGCACGGGCATTCAGAATCTCCTGTGCTGTCGTAACAGGTTTTACTTCAGGTAAGGCACCTGCGATATTCTCACGGATAATACGTTTCTCTTCTTCCAGTGTCGGATAGTCAATCACCACTTTCAGCATGAAACGGTCCATCTGTGCCTCTGGCAACGGATAGGTACCTTCTTGTTCAATAGGATTCTGGGTAGCCATCACCAAGAAAGGTGAAGGCAGGTCAAAGGTCTCTTTACCTATCGTTACCTGCTTCTCCTGCATGGCTTCCAACAAGGCACTCTGTACTTTCGCAGGAGCACGGTTGATCTCATCTGCCAAAACGAAGTTGGCAAAGACAGGACCTTGCTTCACTTGGAAACGCTCGTCTTTCTGCGAGTATATCATGGTACCCGTTACATCAGCCGGCAAAAGGTCTGGTGTAAACTGGATACGACTGTAGGTCGCGTCAATCAACTGGGCAAGGGTCTTGATGGCAAGCGTCTTAGCCAGACCGGGAACTCCTTCCAAAAGGATATTACCATCGCTGAGCAAACCAATCAGCAATGAATCCACCAAGTGTTTCTGTCCTACAATCACTTGATCCATACCTGTTACCAGATTCGTAACGAAACCACTCTGTTGCTCAATCCGGATATTCAACTCACGGATATCAATAGATTCTGCCATAATTCTCTATTTGTTTTATTTGATCATTCATTAATTGTTTTGTATTTATTCTATAAAAAGTCACACAAGTTCATAGATACCTGTCGGCGTCGTCCTTTTCAGTACCTCCATTTTGACGTCTACTCCTACGATGATACCATAGTCACGAAGTAGACTCTCTACCGTCTTACGGGCTAACTCCGGGTGGTTGTTCTCTTCACTGAGATGACACAGCCATACATACCGCAACTGTTCTGTCATGTTCTCCACCAGGGCAAGTCCGCAGGAACGATTACTCAGATGACCTGTCTGTGAGAGGATGCGGTCTTTCAGGAACTGCGGATAGGGACCGTTCTGCACCATCTCCTCGTCGTGGTTCGCCTCGATGACCAGATAATTCGCTTTCGAGATATAGGTTTTCATCTCGTCTGTCACATATCCGGCATCCGTAATCATGCAAAAAACGACTCCTTCTGCCTCTATCATATACCCGACATTATCGCTACTGTCGTGAGGAACACTGAACGGTGTGACGAAGAAATCGCCAATCTGGACACGTACGCCTTTCTTTATATTGTGTCTCAATGCAGGTACCACCTTCTGCTGAATACAATAGTTATGGTTGATACCATCATGTACTTGCGCCGTCGTATAGACAGGAACCTGATAGTCATTACAGAAAGAACCTACCGACTTAATATGGTCTGCATGGTCATGTGTAACGAGCACATGGTGTACCTGCGACATACTAAGTCCATAGTCCCTAAAGTCCTTTTTCAGGCTTCTTAATCCTACTCCGATATCTATCAAAAGTGCATCCGTCGGGGTCGCCAACATGTAGCAATTACCACTACTGCCGCTTCCAAAGGATATAAATTTCAACATTTTAGTTAATATTTTGTGCAAAAGTAATAAAAAGTTAGCAGTTTTCATTATCTTTGCAATGTTTTTTGAATTAATTTAAACTTATGAAATATTACTTGCTATCATTTCTAGTATTCCTGTTAACGGGTTGTCAACTCATTGACGGAAAAAGTGAGAATGCCGTTGACGAGCCTCTGACAAACTGGGCGGACGCCTATTTTAACTTCCATTATCAAGATGCGTTGGAGTACACGACACCCGAAAGCGGGAAATGGATTCGTTTTGCTGCCTCCAACATCACGGAGCAAGACGTGGCATTCATCAAAAATCAGGACAAGAATGCACAAGTGGAAATCATCGACCGTCACATGATGTCCGGGGACAGTACATGCAGTGCAAGAATCCGTGTCTCCAACTATGTAGAGTTAGGAAGTTTCGGACAAGAGAACAAACAGGTTGACAATGCCGAATTCCAAATAATATTGGTAAATCGTGACGGAAAGTGGTTGGTTAAAATGGAAGGCCTACCGCGAAATGAAATGTAAAGTCACGACTAAATCTCGGATGAAAAATCGGATAATGCTCATCCCCTTCTTCATAGGCGGGGTTAACGGCTTTCATACCCATATCGAAGCGTAGGATGAAATAGTCGAAGTTAAAGCGGAAGCCCAAACCATAGCCTACTGCCATCTGACTCAAGAATTCCGAGAATTTAAACTGTCCTCCGGGTTGATCCTCATATTCGCGTATCGTCCAGATATTACCGGCGTCCACAAATAAGGCCATACCTAACTTCCAGAACAGATGGGCACGGTATTCCATATTAAGGTCCAGTTTCATGTCACCCGTCTGATTGATGAAGTCGATACGTCCGTCACGACTGATATACTTTCCAGGTCCCAGACTTCTGACACTCCATCCTCTCACACTATTGGCACCTCCTGAGAAATAACGTTTCTCAAATGGAAGAATTGTGCTGTTTCCATAAGGATAGGCAACACCTATTCCGGCATGGAGTACCAACTGGTTTTTAAAACTGAATATGATATTACGTGTCACCTCAAAATCAAATTTCACATACTGTGCATAGGGAATATCCAGGAATGTGTATTGTCCTTCTCCGTTACGATGGAATCCAAATGTATTCGCAGCAAGTCCCAACAGGTTGCCTGCCGTCTCCGCATTTGCTTTGATTGCAATGAGACCATTATTATAAGTATAACCGACACCGAACTTCATGATGAAGAGGTTCTCGTAATTATAGCGCAAGATGGCATTACGACTGGTGTTATCATCGAGATACTCTTTTTTGAAGGTCTCACTGATCCAAGGCATAGAGATGTAGTTGAGATCCAATAAATCTATACGATAACGGTCATGATGCCTGGGGTCATTCCATTTGTATCTCCATCCAGCAGAAAGGAGACGGCGATGGAACTCCGGACGGTTCTGCATGTCATACATCAGTGATACCTCACTGGTAGCGAGGACGCGACGTCGGAAACTGGAAGACAGGAAAGGAAAAATAAACCGCGGGAAAGAGAGTTTTGTCTCCAGACTATACTCGATGAAGTCATGATTTGAGTAGCCTTCCAGACTCTTGATGGCCTCATAAGCACCACGCAACTCAATACTCAGATTCTCTGCTCCCTTGAATAAGTTACGGTTCTGATAGGTCAACGAGGCAGCCACGCCCAAGTCGCCTGAGGTATTGGTACCTTCTGGCTGGAACGAAATCGTGGACGGTTTGTTGGTACTGATTTGTATCATACAGTCCAGTTGGGTAGAGTCAGGCTGTTCCTGCCAGGTAATATTCGTATATCGGACGGCACCCAGTCTTCCAAAATGCGTATAAGTGTTCTGCAAGTCGTCTGCGGAATAATAGTCACCCTCCTTGATAAACGTATTTTTCCTCAAGACTCCTGGACGCAAGTGAATGATGCTGTCCTCAGGATTACCACTTGCATAATGGATGGCACGCACCATATAGCGGTCATGGGCTTTCTCCTGTCCTTTGCTGTCACGTTGCTTTCGCAGCACCAAGACAAGGTCTATCTCCTTTTTGTCTGCTACAGAGTCTGCCAAGAAAGTGATATACTCCTTGTTAAAACGGTAATAACCCATGTTCGACAACATACGGGTGATACGCTTACGCTCTGCGTCCAGGTTCTCTACGTTAAACTGCATACCAGTCTTCAAACCACGATTCTCCTCCTGGTCCATCTGCAACAGACTCGCTATCAGAGAGTCTTGTATCACATAATCGATGTTTCGGATAAAGTAAGGATCACCAGGATGTAGGATATAAGTGACATCTGTCTTTTTGTTTTTGGACTTCGTCATCGCATCCACACTGGCACGCAGGTATCCCATATTCACCAACTGTGTCTGCAAGTCTTCCATCGATCGGCGCGTACTGACAGAATCATAAATGACAGGAGCCTCACCAATAGAGCGTAACAGACGGTTGATCCATTTCGTGGTATCACGACCAGAGAAAGAATAGGTCGCCAAAGGAACCTTGATGGCAGAGAACCAACGGGAATTGCCCCGTTGACGCACATACGACTTCAACTCCGACGTATTCACTCCTTTTGTTTTTGGCTCACTTTTGACATACACATGATTCAGCAAATATTCCCCTTCAGGGACGTATTTCGTCTCTGAACAGGCTATAAACAAAAGCCCCGCCAAAGCTATAAAGATATATCTGAGTCGCATTTTGTTGCAAAGTTACGAAAAGTCGAGTGCAATACAAAAGAATTTATTCCTTTTTTTGCCGAGACGGAGTAACTTCGTCATCGAGATGACAAAGTTACGAATAATTTTTCTATCTTTGCAGCAAAATACAAGAAAATGATGACGAAGAATCAAATCAAACTCATCCGTTCACTGGAGTTGAAGAAGAACCGGAAGCGTGAAGGACTCTTTATAGCCGAAGGACCCAAGGTCGTCGGCGACTTATTACAGGCAGGCTATAAGGCACGTATGTTATTGGCAACAGTGGAATATCCACAGGCTGAACGTATTTCCGAGGAAGAGTTGCATAAAATCAGTTTCCTGCAACATCCTCAAGAAATCCTTGCCGTCTTCGAGATTCCTCCAACTATTAACTTTAAACTATTAACTTTAAACTTTAAACTTTCATTAGCTCTTGACGGCGTTCAAGACCCAGGCAATCTCGGTACCATTATCCGTATTGCCGACTGGTTTGGTATCTCCACCATCTATTGTTCTCTGGACACTGCCGATGCCTATAACCCAAAAGTGGTACAGGCAACGATGGGTAGTCTTGCTCACGTACAGGTTATCTATACGGATTTATTGGAACTTTTCCGTCAACTACCTCCCTCCTATCCTGTTTATGGAACGTTGTTGGACGGAGAAAACATCTATAAGCAGGAACTGACCAACGAAGGAATCATTGTGATGGGTAATGAGGGCAATGGTATCTCTCCCGAAGTACGTAAATATATCACAAGAAAGTTGTTGATACCCGACTTCCATACCGACGGTTTACGGGCTGAAAGCCTTAATGTAGCAATTGCTACAGCTATCACATGTTCTGAGTTCCGTCGGAGAAGATAGCAAGAAAAAGGGACCCATCTTCACAGATGGTATCCCCCCGAGGAAAATGATAAATATAGATTAAATTACTATTTGTCGATGCAAAAATAAAAAAATATTTTGAAACCGCCAAATATTTATATAATTTTTTTCGACAAAATAATAATATTTTATACTATTGAAATGCTTTTAACGCTTCATAGATGCGTTGTACGGGCAGCCCCATCACGTTGAAATAACTGCCATTCAAGCCCGTCACACCAATATGTCCAATCCATTCCTGAATACCATAAGCGCCAGCCTTGTCCAACGGACGGTAATGTGCTACGTAATAGTCTATCTCTTCTTCTGAGAGCGTCTTGAACGTCACGTCTGTCTCTACAGAGAAGTTGGACTGCTTGTCTTTCGTGGTGAGACACACACCCGTGATAACCTGATGAGTCTTTCCACTCAACTCCCGAAGCATTCTTCGCGCCTCTTCATCGTCTTTCGGTTTTCCCATCACCTCCTGTCCAAGAACAACGATGGTATCTGCCGTGATAATAAGCTCGTCGTCAGCCATCGTTTGCCGATAGGCGTCTGCCTTTTTCTTCGAGATATAACCTGCTATCTCCTTTGTTGGTAGTGTTTCAGGATAACTCTCATCGATATTATCTAACACTCTGACTTCAAATGGAATATCAAGTCCTGCAAGCAGCTCTTTCCGTCGTGGCGAATTACTCGCCAACACAATCTTTACCATCCGAAAGCCCTTTCGTCTTGCAACCATTTATCCTGTGCTTTCAAGGTCTGCTCTATCACATCCCTGCCACAGCCATAGCCACCTTTTTTATCACTGATATACCGACAGAGTTTCTTCACTTCATGACAAGCATCTTTCGGACATACAGGACAACCTACCCGACGAAGGATCTCCATGTCAGGCACATCGTCACCCATAAACATCACTTCTTCGTCTTTAACACCATACTTAGCGAGAAACTCCTCATAGGTTTTGATCTTCACTGCGGCACCAAGATAAATATCTTCCATACCTAAACCTTCATAACGTTTCCGCACACTCTCTATCTTACATCCTGTAATGATAGCAATGCGCAGTCCCATCTTCATGGCAAGTTGAATGGCATAACCGTCTTTGATATTCACAGTACGCAACGGTGTACCGTCTTCAGCAAGAGAAATTGTCTCCGCACTCAGCACGCCATCCAGATCAAAGATGATGGCACGTATCTTCTGTAAATCGTAGTTAATCATGTTGTTCTGCTTTTCTATGTATATGGAGCGACAACCGCTCGTATAAATCTTTCATAAAGGGATGGTCGTGCAATAACTGCGCATGATGACGTATCACATTTTCGTCATAGCGAATAGCAGGACCTGTCTGCGCATCTAACGGATGTAACTGATGTACCTTCCGTGCTGTTTCATCAATCAATGGCAGCATCACGTCGAAGTTCATGCCGTGCTGTTCCAGTATCTCTGCTGCCATCGCATAGCAGTGGTTGACGAAGTTACAGGCAAAAACAGCTGCAAGATGCAGATATTGACGGTCTTCACTTGATAACTCATAGACGCGCTCGGTGATACTCTCTGCCAACAGTTTGGCTACTGTCATCGTTTTGTCATCAGAAGCCTCGATAAAGGTAGGTATCTCTGCAAAATCTACCGGACGTTCTTTTGAGAACGACTGCATCGGATAGAACACGCCGTAATGGTGTGTCATCCCCTGAAACATCGACATCGGCATCGAACCAGCAGTATGGAAGAACACTTGCATCTCCCTGCCTTTCGTTACAGCAGGTATCACGTCAGCGAGTACCGAGTCTTTGACAGCAATGATATAAGCATCCGCCTCCATCGGTATGTCTTCTGCCCTATCTACGGGTAAGCCACCTATCTTATCAGCGAGTGCCTTTGCCGACTTCATCGTACGACTATTGACACAGATTATTTCATGTCCTGCGCCCAACAGTGTCTGTCCGAGATTCGTTGCCAAGCGACCCGCGCCTATCAATACTATTTTCAATTTTAAAATTTATTTAAGTGAACATTCTCCCACTTCAGTTTCTCTTCGTTTTGTGGCTTACGCTCGTCAGCCTTATGACCAACAGCAAGAATGCAAAGACACGACAGGTTCTCGGGAATGTCGAGAATGCCTTGTATCACGGTGTCTGCACTCGTTCCGTCACTCAATCCGCGTCCGCGCATCTGTATCCAGCACGAGCCTAACCCTAAAGCCTCTGCCTGATACTGCATGGAGATGGCGGCGATAGAACCGTCTTCCACCCAACAGTCGTTCTGCATCGGGTCACCCAATACGACAATAGCAAGAGGAGCACCTTTCAGGAACTGTCCACCCATATCCTTCGCATCCGACAGTTTCTCGATATCCATCTTGTCGTCAACTACGACAAACTGCCAGGCACGCTGTCCTTTTGATGTGGGTGACATCAATCCTGCGCGAAGTATCATCTTCACATCTTCACCGTCTATCTCCTCTTCCGTGAACTTACGGTGAGAGCGACGTATCTGAACTAATTCCTTAAATTCCATATATATTTATTTTGCACGAGTAAAAGTGATAGCCTGATCATCATCAGACAATACAAGCGTGGTGGCGCTAACCTCATCAATATTAAGTTCTTCTTTTTCATCAAACTCATCAAATGAACTGAGGAATTTAGGCTTCTGTTTCTCCATCTCAGCCTTCAATTTGTCCATCACGGTTTGCTCGAGTTCGGGATTTTCAGCGAAGGCAGCCTTAAGTGTATCACTCCAGCGAATCTCAGCGAAATCTATATAAGCATCATTTTTGTCGAGGTACAGCGTTAAATCTTTCCCCTCTGCAGTATAGGTTCCTTTGATAAGGAAAGAGAATTTCAGAAATCCCAAGTCTTCGTCATTAACTGGTATCTGAAATTCAAAACGTAGGGACTTGTCGGCATTAAAGGTTATGAACAATGGCAGATTTCCTCCATCTACAGGCATAGATGTCTGCCATGTTCCGATAAGACTCTGTGCTTGAGTAGTGAGGACTGCAAAAAGCAGCATGGTTAGGGTTGCAATTTTTTTCATTTTTTCTTTGTTTTATTTTGGTTAATATTTTATTCAAATAAATGTTTCTTGACTTTTGCGGGGTTGCCTGCAACAAGTGTATTGTCTGGTACATCCTTCGTTACAACGGATCCTGCGGCAACGACGGCGTTCTTACCAATGGTTACTCCCGGACAGATAATGGAACCTATGCATATCCAAGCATTCTCTTTGATTGTCACTTTCCCGAAATGGAGAAGATTATGCCTGTCATAGAGATCGTGATCGACCGTCACAATTTTCACTTCGGGTCCAATCAGTACGTTGTCCTCTATTACCACCTTCCCTGGAGAAAGAATGGTTGCACCTTTATTAATTATTATATTCTTTCCAATAGTCATCCGGCATCCGCAATCACAATAGAAAGGAGAAACAATAGCGACACTATCATCTATCTCACATTGGAACAGTTCTTCCAGCAGACTCTTATAATCAGGATCTGTAGGTTTCTTGGACGATATCTTCAGGCAAAGTTCATGACTCCGTATCATCTCTGCCTCCACATTACGCATATTAGGGTCTTTTTTATTGCCAGACCCTATGGCATCTATTACGTCAAACATACATTATCGTTGTTTTCAAGGTGAAAAGAGACTACTTTTACATCGAAAGTAAGCTACTTTCGGGTTGAAAAGAGGCTCTTCTTGAGTCGAAAAGTAGTACTTTTCTAATCTGCATTGCGGATGCAAAGATAATAAAAAGTCTTGAATCTTCCAAAGAAAAATTCCCTGAAATTGTTTGGCGGTTTAAAATATTTTGTGTACTTTTGCAGTCGATTTTCAGAATGCAGTCCTATCAAGAAGGATTCATTTTCAATCAAGGTGTTTCCCTTCGTGAAGCATTTCCCCTATTTTTAATTATTGATTTTAAAGACGAATACTGATTATAGTATGTATACGAAGAATGAATTAGAACAAATGGATATCCCCCAATTGATGGAGATAGCCAGTGAACTCGGTGTGAAAGTGTCGCAGAATGACGAGTTGGAGACCGTCATCTATGCCATCCTCGACAAAGCAGCGGAAGACTCTGCCGCTAACGGAGGGGTTTCCAAGCGTAAGCGTACACGTATTACTAAGAAAGATAATGATAAGGTATATACTGTCAACGGTGCCGACGGTGAGAACTTAGACACGAAGACAAGTAAGACTGCCAAGGAGAAGAAGCCTTCATTGGACGCTCTCTTCGCTGAGGCAGACGCTGCAGAGGCAAAGAAACAAGAGGAACAGCAGGCAGAAACTGCCGCCGCACCTGTTGTAGAAGAGAAGCCTGCACCCAAGAAACGCGGTCGTAAATCCAAGAAAGAGTTGGAAGAGATTGCTGCTCGTGAGGCTGCGGAGAAGGCTGCCCAAGAGGCTGCTGCAGAGACTCCTATAGAAACTCCTATAGAAACTCCGGCAGAAGAGGCACAGGAGGAGACTCCTATGTTCGCCGAAGAAGAAGCAGAAGTGCCTGTTGCACCCATTCCTCAGACAGGAGGTTATCTGGATGACGGTGAGAGTGTCTGGGAAGGTGACCCAGGTGATGGAACGGATTTCATTACGGTTGTCGATCTGCCTATTGAAGATGGTGAGGCCATCCCTACCCTCGATATCTTCGATCGTCCGATGAGTCAGCCTGCACCTGTTGTTATGCCGCAAGAACCAGTGGTCAGTTATACGGCAACACGCAACGCTCCTGTTGTTGAAAGATACGACTTTGCCGACCTCATCGACGGCAATGGTGTGTTGGAGTTGCTGCAGGACGGTTATGGTTTCCTGCGTTCCAGCGACTATAACTATCTGTCATCTCCCGATGATATTTATGTGAGTCCACAGCAAATCAAGAAATACGGACTGAAGACCGGTGACGTCGTTGCCTGCACGGTACGTCCTCCCCACGACAATGAGAAGTACTTTGCAATGACAGACGTGAAGACCATCAATGGTCGTCAGCCGCAGGAAGTACGTGACCGCGTGAGTTTCGAACACCTCACCCCACTCTTCCCTGACGAGAAATTCACTCTGTGCGGCGATCCTGCCACCACGAATCCGTCTGTCCGCATTGTAGACCTCTTCTCACCGATTGGTAAAGGACAGCGTGCCCTCATTGTGGCACAGCCGAAGACAGGTAAGACCATCTTGATGAAGGATATCGCCAATGCCATTGCTGCCAACCATCCCGAGGCTTATATCATGATGCTGCTCATCGACGAGCGCCCTGAGGAAGTAACGGATATGGCACGTACCGTCAATGCAGAAGTCATCGCTTCTACTTTTGATGAGCCTGCCGACCGACACGTGAAGATTGCAGGTATCGTGTTGGAGAAAGCAAAACGCATGGTGGAATGTGGTCACGATGTCGTCATTTTCCTTGACTCTATCACCCGTCTGGCACGTGCCTACAACACAGTAGCACCTGCTTCCGGTAAGGTTTTGACAGGTGGTGTGGATGCCAATGCCCTACAGAAGCCGAAGCGTTTCTTCGGTGCTGCCCGTAATATCGAGAACGGTGGTTCGCTGACCATCATCGCAACTGCCCTGACAGATACCGGTTCTAAGATGGATGAGGTCATCTTCGAGGAGTTCAAAGGTACTGGTAACTCTGAGTTGCAACTCGACCGTATGCTTGCCAATAAGCGTGTCTATCCTGCTGTCAACCTTGTACTCTCTTCTACTCGTCGTGATGAGTTGCTGCAAGACCAGACAACGCTCAACCGCATGTGGATCATCCGTAAGTTCATTGCAGAGATGAATCCTATCGAGGCGATGAATACGGTACGAGACAGACTGGTGCAGACGCACTCTAACGAGGAGTTCCTGCTGTCGATGAATGGCTAAAAGGAGAAATAATGTAATAACGAAATAAAGAAAAAATAACAATGAAAAGAGACAACACGATTTTCGAACTAATCGAAAAAGAACACCAACGTCAGTTGAAAGGTATCGAACTGATTGCGTCTGAGAACTTCGTCAGCGATCAAGTGATGGAAGCCATGGGCAGTTATTTGACCAACAAATACGCTGAAGGCTATCCTGGTCATCGTTATTATGGCGGCTGCCAAGTCGTTGATGAGGTAGAACAACTGGCTATCGACCGTGTATGCAAACTATTTGGTGCAGAGTATGCTAACGTACAGCCTCACTCCGGTGCACAGGCTAATGCCGCTGTACTGCTGGCAGTACTAAAACCTGGTGATTGTTTCATGGGTCTGAATCTGGATCACGGCGGTCACCTCTCTCACGGTTCTCTGGTGAATACCAGCGGTATCCTTTACAAACCCGTTGGCTATAACCTCAACAAAGAGACAGGTCGTGTGGACTATGACGAGATGGAACAGTTGGCATTGGAGCACAAACCCAAACTGATTATCGGTGGCGGCAGTGCCTACAGTCGTGAGTGGGACTACAAGCGTATGCGTGAGATTGCCGACAAGGTAGGTGCTTTGCTGATGATTGACATGGCACATCCTGCAGGACTGATTGCAGCAGGCTTGTTGGAGAATCCTGTGAAATATGCCCATATCGTGACCTCTACAACACATAAGACCCTGCGTGGTCCTCGTGGCGGTATCATCCTCTTAGGTAAGGACTTCGACAATCCTTGGGGTTACACCACACCAAAGGGTGTTGTCAAGAAGATGTCGCAACTGTTGAACTCCGCTGTATTCCCCGGACAGCAAGGCGGTCCACTGGAGCATGTTATCGCTGCCAAGGCAGTTGCCTTCGGTGAAGCTTTGCAGCCTGAGTTCAAAGAGTGGGCTAAGCAGGTGCAGAAAAATGCTAAGGTTCTTGCAGAGGAACTGGTAAAGCGTGGCTTCGGCATCGTCAGCGGTGGTACAGATAACCACTCCATGCTGGTAGACCTGCGCTCAAAATATCCTGAATTGACAGGTAAGGTGGCTGAGAATGCTCTTGTTGCCGCTGACATCACAGTCAACAAAAACATGGTTCCATTCGATACGCGCTCTGCTTTCCAGACAAGTGGTATCCGTTTAGGTACTCCTGCTATCACCACTCGTGGTGCAAAAGAGGACTTGATGGTACAGATTGCTGAATGGATCGAGGAAGTACTGAACGATCCTGAGAACGAGCAAGTCATTGCAAGCGTTCGCCAGCGTGTCAACGATAAGATGAAGGATTATCCCCTTTTCGCTTATTAATCAATACACTACGATAGAAAGAAACGACTCCGGATGATTTATCGGAGTCGTTTTTTTATTTTTTTAAGATAGAATTTAGGAGGCAAGACGAACCAACTATGAGATTTTTTTCGTATATTTGCAGCAGAAAGAACAGGGGTCGTATCGATTCGATCGGGATACTCATCAAATGAACACTGAAAACGGAGCAGTCTTCTTCTGCTAATGGCGGGCCACATCCCTGACGGGAAGTTGAAAAACCGGTGGATTACAAAGGTAAAGAGCGCTCGAATCTTATAAAAAAGGAGTTTTCATCACATCCTCGATGCGCCCCTTCTTTTTTATGTAACAATTAACTTTTTAGCATATGTTTTCCGGTATTATAGAAGAGTTTGCTACCGTCGTAGCCATCAAGAGAGACAGGGATAATATTGATTTCACTTTACGTTGCTCTTTCGTGGATGAACTGGGCATTGACCAAAGTGTATCACACAATGGCGTTTGCCTCACCGTCGTCAGCATTGAGAACGGCACCTATACGGTGACCGCCATGAAAGAAACGCTGGAGCGTTCCAATCTCGGTCTGCTACAAGTGGGCGACAAGGTGAATGTAGAACGTTCAATGCTGATGAACGGACGGTTAGACGGGCATATCGTACAAGGACATGTGGACGAGACAGCGAAATGTATTGCCGTAGAGGACGCCAATGGCTCCGTCTATTTTACATTTGAATACAAGGATGACCCAGAGATGGCACGTAACGGTTATTTCACGGTCGACAAAGGTTCAGTGTCTGTCAACGGTGTTTCCCTGACGGTATGTAATCCTACGGCTAACACTTTCACTGTTGCCATCATCCCCTACACTTTCGAACACACTAACTTCTGTGACATCAAAATAGGCAGTGTTGTCAATATCGAATTCGACATTTTAGGCAAATATATTGCCCGACTGCAACAAATAAAATAGGTTTTCACCTCTTTTATATATAATGTACATCAAAAAATATCTTTTTTTCAAAAAAAGTTGCAAGAAAATTTTCGTTTCCCACTGAAAATCAGTATCTTTGCAGTCCGAAATCAAAACATCATATAAATAATAGATAAAAAAGATGACTAAAGCAGAGATTATCAACAAGATTGTTGAGGACACAGGTCTTGCAAAGAAAGACGTAGCAGCCACAGTGGAGGCTTTCATGGAAGAAATACGCCAGAGCATGGCAGTTCAAAAGGAAAACGTGTATTTGCGCGGTTTCGGTACGTTCACCGTCAAGCATCGTGCCAAAAAGACTGCACGTAATATCTCCAAGAATACAACCTTAGTGATTGATGCCCACGACTTTCCGGCATTCAAGCCCGCTAAGAGCTTCATATCGAAGATGAAATAAAACAATAAACATTTAAATCATATTATTATGCCAAACGGAAAAAAGAAGAAGGGCCACAAGATGGCAACTCACAAGCGTAAGAAGAGACTGCGCAAGAATCGTCACAAGAGCAAGTAAGTCTTGCTAAATAAGGAAAAATGAAAGGAGTGTACTAATGATTCTACGGATGATTTAGTGCACCCTTTCCGTTAAAAAAAAATGAGTTAAGAATGAACAGTGAAGTAATCATTGACGTCCAGCCGAAAGAAATATCCATTGCCTTGCTTGAAGACAAGGATCTGGTAGAATACCAGAACGAAAAGCGGGAGGCATCTTTTTCTGTCGGCAACATCTATCTGGGCAAAGTACGTAAACTCATGCCCGGACTGAACGCATGCTTCGTGGATGTGGGTTCTGAACGTGATGCTTTCCTACACTATCTTGACTTAGGAACTCAATTCAACTCTTACGAGAAGTATCTTAAACAGGTACGCAGTGACATGAAACGGCTTTTCCCTATGGCAAAAGCCAGTCGACAACCAGACCTTCCAAAAGAAGGAAGCGTACAGACTACCCTGAAACAAGGACAGGAAATTCTTGTTCAGGTCGTTAAGGAACCTATCAACACTAAAGGTCCACGACTGACATGTGAAATCAGTTTTGCCGGAAGATTCATGGTGTTGATGCCTTTCCAGGATAAGGTTTCTGTTTCATCCAAAATTAAGAAAAGCGAAGAACGCACACGCCTCAAACAACTTGTACAAAGTATCAAACCCAAGAATTTCGGTGTTATCGTCAGAACATCCGCAGAAGGAAAGCGCGTCGCAGAACTTGACGCCGAACTGAAGGTATTGCTGAAACGCTGGGAGGACACGATTACTAAAGCACAGAAAGCGACAACGATTCCGCAACTGGCTTTTGAAGAGACAGGAAGAGCCGTAGCCATGCTACGTGACCTCTTCGACCCCACTTACGATGGTATTTATGTCAATGACGAGGAGATATTCCAACAGGTAAAAGACTATGTGGGACTCATCGCACCCGACAAGAAAGACATCGTGAAGCTATATACAGGTACTGTGCCTATCTTCGACAATTTCAATGTCACGAAACAACTGAAATCTTCTTTTGGACGGACCGTCAACTACAAACGCGGTGCCTACCTGATTATCCAGCACACGGAGGCAATGCATGTCGTAGACGTGAATAGCGGTAATCGTACCCGTGCAGAGAACGGACAAGAAGCCAATGCCTTAGAGGTGAATCTTGGTGCTGCCGATGAACTGGCACGCCAGCTACGTCTGAGGGATATGGGAGGTATTATCGTCGTCGACTTCATTGACATGAATCTTGCAGAAGACCGTCAGATGCTTTATGAACGGATGTGTAAGAACATGCAGAAAGACCGTGCACGCCACAACATCCTACCATTAAGCAAGTTCGGCTTGATGCAGATTACCCGTCAGCGTGTACGTCCTGCTATGGATGTCAATGTTGAAGAGACTTGTCCAACCTGTTTTGGAAAAGGAAAGATTAAGTCATCCATCCTGTTTACAGATCAGTTAGAGAGTAAAATTGACCGTTTAGTCAACAAGATCGGTGTAAAGAGTTTCTCGTTACACGTACATCCTTATGTCGCCGCCTATATCAACCAAGGCGTCGTTTCACTGAAACGCCGCTGGCAGATGAAATACGGATGGGGACTACGGATTGTACCTTCTCAGAAACTGGCGTTTCTCCAATACGAGTTCTACGATAAGGACCGCCAGTATATTGACATGCAGGAAGAAATAGAGACCAATGAATAATTTTCAATCCCATGACAACATTAAAAGTATTTTTCTGGATATGCCTGTTCCTTGTGTTCTATACCTATATCGGATATGGAATACTCTTATGGCTGTTAGTGTGCATCAAACGGCTATTCAAGGGAAAACCTCAGAAGACGCCCTTACCATCCGAGGAGGAACTGCCAGAAGTAACATTAATGATTTGTGCCTACAATGAGCAGGACATCGTAGATGTCAAGATGGAGAATACCCGTCAGATAGCATATCCGAAATTGCATGTAGTATGGGTAACAGACGGCTCTAATGATTCCACAAACGATTTATTGGCAAAATACCATGACGTTGAGGTGATATATTCACCTGAGCGTCGTGGTAAGACTGCCGCTTTGAATCACGGACTTAGTCTGGTGAAAGACGAACTGATTGTGATGACGGATGCCAACACGATGTTGAATCCAAAATCTATTCAGGAGATTGTGCGCTGTTTCATGGATCCGCAGGTAGCATGCGTATCTGGAGAAAAGCGTGTGGCAGCACGTCATGAGGGACAGGCAGCGGCAGAGGG
This sequence comes from uncultured Prevotellaceae bacterium, assembly GCA_902800585.1. GTDB lineage: Bacteria > Bacteroidota > Bacteroidia > Bacteroidales > Bacteroidaceae > Prevotella. Next base: position 8,437 of record CADCEW010000021.1, on the reverse strand, counting down.
CGAAGGACTCTACTGGAAATATGAGAGTGCACTGAAGCGATTGGACGGAGAGTTCTATTCCGCCATGGGTGCACCAGGTGAATTGTGTGCTATCCGAAGGGCACTCTATGAGCCGATGCCAGAGAATGCCTTGTTGGATGACTTCGTCATGTCGCTTCGAATGGTTGACAAAGGCTATAAGATTGCCTATACCTCCGATGCCTACGCCATGGAATATGGATCGGCAGACCTCGCAGAAGAATCCAAGCGTAAGCGTCGTATCGCTGCAGGAGGATTGCAAAGCATCTGGTGGTTGAGAAAAATGATGAATCCTTTCCGCCAACCAGTAGTCGCCTTCCAGTTTATTTCACACCGCGTTCTTAGATGGAGCATCACCCCTATTGCCCTGTTGCTGTTGATTCCCTTGAATGTTGCCTTGGTATTATTGAAGGGGGGCGCCGTTTACACATGGATATGGATATTGCAAATCCTATTCTATCTTGCTGCCTTCTTAGGCTATCTCTTGGAGAAAAAAGGCAAGAAGAACAAACTTCTTTATGTACCCTACTACTTCCTGTTTATGAATCTGAACGTGTTCAGAGGCTTTTCCTATTTAAGAAGCCATAAAAGTAGTGGAGCGTGGGAAAAAGCAAAAAGAGGATAAAATTCTTTAATTTGTTCGTTTTTAGCCAAAAAATATTGTATCTTTGCATTTTAAACATATAGAATTGGCGATATCACATGAATCAAGATGAACGTGAGTTACTTCTGCAGAAGATAGCAGAAGCCAATGCAAAGGTTGATTCTGCAAACGAGCAATTGTTTGCTGCAAAGAAGAAATTGGCCGAATACGAAGAGAAAGCTCAGAAAGCCGAGAAGGCGAGTAAGATGAAATCTCTCTTCTTGGCCAACATGAGCCATGAAATCCGTACCCCTCTTAATGCCATTGAGGGATTCTCCAGAGTGATGTGTGAGACAGACTCTCAGGAAGAGCGTACAAAGTACATGGAGATTATTGAAAGCAATAATGCCCGCCTGCTCACATTGATCAATGAGATTCTCGACCTTTCAAGAGTAGAATCTGGTGAGGTCACTATCAAGAAGAGCATGACGAATCTCAACGAACTCTGCAAGAACATTGAGAATACTTTCAAATTCCGTTGTCCAGAGGATGTGAAGATGATCTGGTCAAAGCCCAACATGACTGTTACTTTGAATACAGACAGTAACCGTCTTATGCAGATTTTCTCCAATCTCATTGGTAATTCACTCAAGCATACCTCAAAAGGCAGTATTACCTACGGATACCGTATGGTTAACGATGGTCAGGAAGTGGAGTTCTTTGTCTCTGACACAGGTTCCGGAATAGCACCGGAAGACATCGAGCATATCTTTAAGACCTATGTATCAAAAGATGCCGAAACCATGCAAAACGGTTATGGACTCGGACTTCCCCTCAGTAAAATCCTCGTGGAGAAACTGGGAGGAACGATCAGTGTCTCTTCCACTTTGGGTGAGGGTTCCACTTTCCGTTTCGTCCTTCCCTTTGAAGGAACTATCGGCGGTCTCAACAAGAATACACGAATCACAACCAATTCGCGTACCATTCGTGTCAGTACACGTACCGATGTGCAGAATGCTCCAATCATCTTGGTTGCAGAAGACGAGGACAACAACTACGAACTGGTAAGAGTGGTATTGTCTAAACGATACCGATTGTTACGTGCACATAATGGCATCGAGGCTGTTACCCTTTGTGAGGATGAACACCCCGACTTGATATTGATGGATATTCGGATGCCGGACATGAATGGTCTGGATGCTACACGCATCATTAAAGAGGTCAACCATGACGTACCAGTCATTGCTTTGAGTGCCTATGCTTTTGACGAGAATATCAGAGAAGCCAAAGAGGCAGGTTGTGATGAGTTCCTGGCAAAGCCTTTCCGGGTAGAAGAGTTACTTGATAAGATTCAGAAATACTTGAAAAAATAATTTCTATGGGAAAACTTGCTGTTTATAAGTATATATCCTTGATGGTTCTTGTGGTACAGTTAATTGTTACTGCTTACACATTTCTTGGATTATTCGGCGGAGATGTCAGTCCTATTGGTAACACGGCACGTGCCATGGTGGTCTATATCCTCCCCATTCTAATTGTATTAAACTTCATTTTATTAATATATTGGTTGATACGGAAGAGATGGTTGGTTTCCCTGATTCCCTTGGTGACCATCGTTTGCTGTATCCCCTATATGGCTACACTTGTTCAGTTCCGTTCCTTGGATACCAAAGTCGACAATCAGCCAGGACTGAAGATTGCTACTTATAACGTTGCAAGATTCAACCGCGAGACTTCAGGATTCCTTGCACAGGACATCCTTGCTGAGATGAAACGCCAGAAAGTTGACGTCTTTTGTATTCAAGAGTATATGGAAACAGGAGGCGAGAGAAGAAACTCTGCGCTTTACAAAGAGTATTTCCCCTACCTTGCTATGGCAGGAAGAGATGTCGTCATCTTCAGTAAATATCCTTTCAAGGAAAGCAAACCTCTCCTCTTTGAGGGTTCTAATCAGGCAGCTATGTGGGCTGACATAGATGTTAACGGAAAGATTATCCGTATCTTCAACGTCCACTTAGAGACGACGGGCATCAATAGAACCGTGTACAAGGCAGGAAAACTTGCCGCACAGGGATATGAAGTGGATGAGAACCGCGTCCTGAAAGCCATTTATGGTAACTATACCTTAGGTATGATGGCACGTACCGGACAGGCTAATATCCTTGCTCAAGAGATTAGGAATTCTTCTGTTCCGACGATTGTATGTGGTGACTTCAACGATGTGCCCTACTCTTATGTCTATAAGACCATGAAAGGTAACTTGGTCGATGGCTTCAAGGAGTGTGGAAGTGGTGGTTGGATGGGAACCTACAGAGGCAAGAAGAATGTCCGTATTGACTATATCTTCCATAGCGAATCCATGGAAGGACTCTCTTATTATAAGGTGGAACTCACCTACTCAGACCACTATCCAGTGTTTATGAAATTAGCATTACAACAATAAAAGAGAAATCCCAACCGATTTGGTTGGGATTCTTTTTTATCATACAATCTTGAATCTTACTCTGAAAGAACGCTCTTGCTCGTCCCAGTTGGTACCGAGCATTTCAAAGCGTCCTATCTGACTGGTAGAGCGTACATGCTTACCAATACAAGGACAAACGTCATAGTCTCCAATACGTACCAGACGAATAGTCTCTGAAGCATCATTAGGAAGACGGTCTGCAGAGACTTCCTCTGGAAGATTGTCACGCGTCACAAACTCAAACGTCACAGGTAAGTCCTCCTCTATCAACTCATTCATGCGACGCTCTATCTCTCTTTCCTCCTGACGCGTCGGCTTATGATCAACATAGAAACTCATCTTGCTTTTCTTCCGCTCGATGTGTGCATTATATGAACGCTCACAACCAAACAGACGAATCATCGTCTGGTTCAGCAGATGCTCTGCCGTATGTGCAGGCGGAAACTCCTCCTTGTTGTGTTCGTTCAATATATAGTCTTCCATTACACTTTCATTTTCAAGACAACAGCATCCCGTGCATCCAGCGTCATTCGCACAACACCGTCACGCTTCAGTCCCAGCGTGTCCTTATCCTTTGTCAGCAAATCGATAGCCTCATACACACCTTCCTTGACTTTCAAGAAGTCAAAGGCATGTGCAGGGATGTTGATATCTATAGCCACAGCATAGTCGTCGAAGTTGACTGCCACCAATAACAGGTCTCGACCTGCCTTGCGCAAGAATACATACTGGTGTTCCAACGAGCCGTTAACATACATCAGGTCAAAGAAGACACCTTCACGGATAGCCTTCTCCTTACGTGCCAACATCATCACACGCTTATGGATATCAAAGAGTTTCTTCTCCTTAGCCGTCAGTTTCTTCTCTGCAGCACGACAGAGCGTGTCAATGCTCCAATAATCAAAAATCGTCGTACGACCATCATTACCACTGAAGCCCTCCTTGTCCATACCGCACTCTCCGTATTCCTCACCTGCGTAAAGCATAAACGGATTCTGTTGCATCAACAGCGATGCAATCATGGCAGGAATACCTTTTACAGCATCTGCTGCAAAGAAATCACTGGCGATACGCTGTTCGTCGTGGTTCTCCAAGAAATAAAGCATGTGGTCGCGGATATCATCCGTCTGCTGCCAGGCACCACTAATAGCCGATGCAGGAGCATGATGACAGATGACATTACGCATCGTGTCGTACATACCTACCTTGTCATACAACCAGTCAAAGCCGGAGGCAATATAGCGACGGTACTCTTGGGGATTATATACCTCTCCAATAAATACGATGTTCTTGTATTTCTTCTTGACAATCTTCGTAGCATACGCCCAGAACTCGGCTGGTACCATCTCAGCCATGTCACAACGGAAAGCGTCAATACCCTTCGAAGCCCAAAACAACAAGATGTCTGTCATCTTCTTCCACGTATCGGGTATAGGCTCAAAGTGACCGATACCACCTGCGTAATAGTCAACACCGTAATTGAGTTTCACGGTCTCATACCAATCGTTCTTATTCGGTGTATTGTCGAAATGGTCATTACCCGTTGCTTTAGCTGGTTCTTCAATATAAGGTTCCTCCTCACCATGATAGAGATCGAAGTAAGGAACGAGACGTTGACCAGGACAGTAATAGAAGTTATTATGAACAGGGTCGAAACCACAATTAGGATTATCATCCTCACCCAAATCCTTCACTCCCTGAGGTTTACAGATAGAATGATACTGACGCGCCACATGATTCGGCACAAAGTCGATAACCATCTTCAAGCCAGCCTCATGCGTACGCACCACGAGTTGCTCAAACTCCTGCATACGCTCTTTGACATTCACTGCCAAATCAGGGTCGACATCATAGTAATCGGTAATGGCATAAGGAGAACCTGCCCTACCCTTAACTACTGCAGAATGCTGACGAGGAATACCATAGGCGGTATAGTCAGTGGTCGTAGCATGACGGATAATACCCGTATACCAGATATGACTCACGCCCATCTGGGCAATATCCTTCAGCACCTCCGAAGAGAAGTCTGCCATCTTACCGCAGCCGTTCTCCTCAATGGAACCATTCTCCTGCCTCGTCGTGTTCCTGTTTCCGTATAGACGGATGAACACCTGATAGATAATAACCTTCTCTTTCAACTTTAAACCCTTGAACCTTTTAAACTCTTTAAACTCCTTAAACTCCTTAAACCTTACTCAATGCCATGCGCAGGCACGTCCTTATTGATCTTCGCAATCATACCCTGCAAAGCTCTGCCAGGACCACACTCTGTAAAGTCGTCAGCACCATCGGCAATCATGTTCTGTACAATCTGAGTCCAACGGACAGAACTTGTCAACTGGGCAATCAGATTAGCCTTAATCTCTGCGGCATCGGTATGAGGCTTAGCGTCCACATTCTGATAGACAGGACATTTCGGTGTAGCAAACTCTGTCTTCTCGATAGCTGCCTGCAACTCATCCTTAGCAGGCTGCATCAATGGCGAATGGAAAGCACCACCTACCTTCAGTGGTAATGCACGTTTGGCACCAGCAGCCTTCAACTGCTCACAAGCCTCGTTGATAGCGTCAAAGTCACCAGAGATTACCAACTGACCAGGATTATTGTAGTTAGCAGGAACCACAACACCCTTACCCATCTTGCTCACTGCAGCACATACTTCTTCAACTTTCTCATCGGGCAAACCGATAATGGCAGCCATAGTAGAGGGCTGTGCCTCACAAGCCTTCTGCATGGCCATTGCACGGGCATACACCAGTTTCAAACCATCCTCAAAACTCAAAGCACCAGCAGCCACCAATGCAGAGAACTCACCCAGTGAATGACCAGCTGTCATCTCTGGCTGGAACTTGTCACCCATGCAGATAGCAGAGATAACTGAATGCAAGAATACTGCTGGTTGTGTCACCTTCGTCTGCTTCAGGTCTTCATCGGTACCCTCAAACATAATGTCCGTGATGCGATAGCCAAGAATATCATTAGCCTTCTCAAAAAGTTCTTTTGCTGTTGCGTTGTTGTCGTAGAGGTCCTTACCCATTCCTACGAACTGTGCTCCCTGTCCGGGAAATACAAATGCTTTCATTTTCTTATACTATATTAGTTTATTATACCTTATTTACTTTGCGCGTGCTAAATTGCTCCCGCTCGACAATCGATGCAAGCATCATTGTGCTCGCTTACTCGCAGCTTTCAGCGTGCGAAGGTACGAATATTTTTTTTAACTACCAAAAATCGCATTAAAAAACGCATGATCTTCACAGACTTGGTACATGACACATTTAGTAGGTTAATAGGAGATTTGTGGAAATGTGGCAAACAATTCCAAAGCCTGAACAGTTTCTTCTATCAATTTAGTCTTCACAAAGTTCTTAGTTCGTGTGTCATCAATAACTTCACCAAGTCCCTGCATCAACAATTTAGGACTGGCTTCGCGTACTCTCTGTGAGCACCACGCTGCATACTCGGCAACAGTTTTACCCGTACGTTCATTGATAATGTTTTCATTGATGTTGGCATGCATCTGCTGCAAGAAAAACCAGACATCAAAGACATCACGAGGCGAGAGTCTTTCACCCATAGCACATAACTTGTGAGCAAACATATCGGGAATTGTTAGCACGCGGATGTCAGTTCCTGCCAAGTTCTTGGTCTCATAGTGATTGTCGTATTGTCGATTAGATATTTCAACTTTCAACATTCTTTCACCTTTCCCATAATTCAGCACCAAGATAGGACCATTGAGTTTCTTGGCTTCATCGTCGATAGTGCCGAAACGTAACAATATCTGGCGGACTTTATTGTACGCCACATCTTGTTTACTCATATCCAAAAGATTAAAGTCAAGATCAGTAGAGAATCTTGGCAGATTGTGAAAGAACATGAGTGCAGTGCCTCCCTTAAAACCTAAGACATTACATAAGTCCTTGTCCTTGAAAACAAGACTCAGGATTTGTGCCATATATAATTTGTGCTTTTGCTTATCCATGATCAATTAGAGTTTTATATTCAACAATTTAGAAACGCGTTCGTTGAGTTTTGCGGAACGATAGAGAGGCAACAATTCTCGTATTATCTTAACAGACAAAGGGCGTAGATTATCGAAATAACAGTTACCTGCACTCAGATACATCATGTCCAGGAAAGCCCTCTCAGGAATTGCAATTGCAATATTATCACGCTGTTCAATGCCCTCCATTCCAATCCATAGTTCAGGATTTATCTTGCGATATTGATATAATCTATTGTCAACTTCGACAGTACGGCTTAAATAACTGATACATGTTGTAGAGTCATCCCATTGAAATACAATGCCTGCACGCTGCAACACATATTCCATGGAAATGTACGACGGACGGAATAAACTACAAGCCATTTCCTGACCATCATATTTCAGTTTAGTATAGATACCTCTTCTTGGATTGAGTATCTTGCCATCATTGGTGTAATAGTGTAATGACTTCGTAATCCTTTTGCTATCGTCAATTCCCGACAGAATCAGTAAGGACTGTATTGTGAACACAGTTCTTGGACTGTTCAAAATCACCTGAAGTAGATTTATCTGTGAACTCATAATACGATGAATTGGCATTTTCAGTTCACAAAAGTACGAATAATAATTGAAACTACCAAACTTTTTATTGAAAAAAAATTATTAAAAAAATATTATGTGTCAGGGGACAGGTGATGAAATGATTATTTATAACAACAAGAAAAATGCAGAAAATCCCTAAAAACATGCTATCAAAACATCGGAGTGCCTTCTATCACTTGTTCTAAAGGCTCGAATGGTTGTTGCTAAAGGCTCCGATACCCCCATCGGAGATACTGGAATACCCCCATCGGAGATACTGCGACAAGTGATAGAAGGCTTTAGTTATAGGGAGAGGGGTGGTTAGCACCATGAAATATGTATAGTGCCAAAGTGCCAAAGTGCCAAAGTGCCGTTTGGTGTTTTCATGTTTATTTTGAGTTGGTAATTGTTGACAACAATTATATCTTATATAATATCTTATATAATATATTATAATATATTATATAAGATAATATAATATCCTACTTTTTTCACCTTCGATTTCGCGTAATGGCACAATGGCACAATGGCACTTTGTGTCTATGCCCCCTGAAAATTTTAACACTTTAAAAAGCAGTTTTTTTCGGGAATACTTGTTTCGTGTTCTTATTATTAGTAATTTTGCCGTGTCAAAAGGAACGAAAGCGCGCATCGGGAATGGAGACACCAAGAAATTAAAGTTTAACCATTAAAAACACACAATATTATGAGTCAGAAATTTATTAAGAAACTTAATTCAAACCCTCGTTCAATGGCCTACGGCAAGTACTTCGCACGTGCCATCTATGACAAGACTTTCGTA